>JBGSIY010000535.1:0-2100 GCA_041742275.1 Pirellulaceae bacterium
AACTTCAACCGACTCCCTTGGCCCAATTCCCGGGACGAAGAATGGATGCGAACGGACATCCGCTTATTCAACCTGAATAAGTTCGCTATCAAGCCAGAGCCCTCCGCAGAGATTCCGACCGGCCTGCTCGAAATCGGTGTCGACTTGGGGGGCCGCTGCACGACCGTAGACACCGTTTGCCGCGTCAGCGAACTGGCTGAAGAATGGGCCAGTCGCGGAGTGTTGTATGGACCGTTGGCCAAGGTCGCAGCAGAACACGAGGACAAGATTCGGCCTCACCTTATGCGTCGCGCTTTCAATTCCGGCTTCGATCGCTTCGCCGCGTTGCATGGAGCATTTTGGAGTTCAGGGACGGTTTTATATGTCCCTCGAGGAGTCGCCATCACGCAACCCTTGCATTTATTGACGGCCATGTCGGACGGTGGTGCCGACCTCAGCCATACTCTGGTGATCTTGGAGGACGGAGCGGAGGCCACTTTGTTGGCGGAATCGACAAGTCCCACGTCACATGGAGCCACCGGGTTTCACTGCGGCGCGATCGAACTGATTGTCGGTCAGCGGGCTTTCCTTCGTTATGTCAATCTCCAAGACTGGGGGCAGGGCGTTTGGCAATTTGGGCACCAGAAGGCCATCGTGGGTCAGGACGCCTCGCTGCAATGGACCGTGGGGGCATTGGGCTCGCGACTTTCCAAAGTCAACCAACATGTCGAACTGATTGGTCGCGGTGCTACCTCTCAGGTCAACGGGGCCATGTTCACCGAAAACAAACAGCATTTGTCGTACCACACTTTGCAACATCATCGAGCTGAGGATTGTCGCAGCGACTTCTTGTATAAAGCAGCTCTGCAAGACCAGTCGCGGACCGTTTGGCGAGGTATGATCAAAGTCGATCCGGCTGCGCAAAAGACAGACGGCTATCAACGCAACGATAACTTGCTCCTCTCCGATACCGCGCGTGCCGACTCCATCCCGGGTTTGGAAATCGAAGCCGATGATGTCCGCTGCACACACGGCAGCACTAGCGGGCGGGTTGACGAAGAACTAATTTTCTATGCTCGTGCACGGGGTTACACTCGCACAGAAGCGATTCAGATGATTGTGACCGGGTTCTTTCAACAAGCGTTTGACCGAATCACCATCGAATCCGTCCGCGATGCACTGGCGTTGGCCATCAGTCGCCGGGTGCGAGATTACGAATAATTACCGAAAAGCCCTGCAATTCTAGGTCGGCCAATACCCTCGGGAAGAAACACTACTGGGACGGCGACTGGGTCGACCTAGAATTCAGGCTTTTGAGAGTAGAAATGATCCCTGGCTACACCGCCGTTGTTACGGTAGTGGACCTTGCTCAAGATCCTGTGTTATCGGAACCTATATCACAACCCATTACATTCAGTCCTAATTCTTAGCTGTTACCAAGCACGAGAGACGCAACTCCTCCATTTTTTTGAAATCACTTATGTCTGAATTTCGGTTTGCTGCCAACACAAACGATATTGCCGACGGCGGCAAACTTTTAGTCGAAATCGAGGATCGTTTGATTCTGATTTTTCGCATTGCCGATCAATTCTTCTGTATTGAAGATGTATGCACGCACGACGGCGGAACACTGGCAGATGGGGAACATGAGGGTTTCGAAATCGCCTGCCCCCGTCATGGAGCCCGCTTCGATATTCGTACAGGTGCGGCCCTAACAATGCCTGCGATCAAGCCGACGCCGATCTACGAATGCCGCGTGGACGGTGACCAAATTATGGTAAAATGCTAGAGAGGGTTCTGAGGCCGATTTAGAGTCTAACCAAAACTGATTGGCATCATCAGCCGAAACGCGCTAGAGTTCGGTTCGACCAAATAAACAGGGGGCCAGTGCCCCACGGCTAATAGGTTCTGGGATTGGTTCTTAATCAACCGAAGACCAGCACCCAGCTAAATACTGCGGAAAAGTCAAGCCTCCCGTTCAAACCAATTTGTTTCCTATATCAAGGGACTTAAAATGCCTTTACATGAAGATACCGTGCGTGAACAACTGAAGAAGGTTATCGACCCCGAACTGTTCGTCAATCTTGTCGACCTCGGACTGATTTACGTCGTTGATGTCGT
>JBGSIY010000536.1:0-3325 GCA_041742275.1 Pirellulaceae bacterium
TTTGGGCGACGTGCATTCTTGCGCACCGGTTCCGCGGGCCTTGGCACGGTCGCCTTGGGCATGATGCTCAATCGCGATTCCCAGGCAGCCATGCCGGTCGACGACTCGACCACTGATCGTTGGCCCGGTGTGGTCCAGCAACTGCATTTCCCTCAGCGTATCAAACGGGTAATCCACTTATACATGGCGGGCGGCCCCTCGCATCTCGAAACGTTGGACTACAAACCCGCCCTGGCTAAACTCAATGGGCAACCGATGCCCAAGTCCTACACGGAAAATCAACAGATCGCTCAATTGCAAGGCGAACGTGATCGATTGCAATGCTTGGGACCACAATACGAATTCACTTCCTGTGGCCAGTCAGGGCAAATGATTTCCAATGCACTCCCCTTTACTCAAAAGATTGCAGATGAAATCTGTATCGTCCGGTCGATGCAAACGCAACAAATCAACCACGACCCCGCCCATGCCTTGATGAACACCGGTTCGATCATTACGGGTCGCCCCTCAATGGGCTCGTGGTTGTTATATGGCCTTGGCTGCGAGTGCGATGATCTTCCCGGCTATGTCGTGCTGACTTCTGTTGGAGGAGGCCAGGCGCAACCCATCGCGTCCCGACAATGGCATAGTGGCTTTTTGCCAAGTCAATTTCAAGGCGTTGAATTTCGTTCTCAGGGTGACCCTGTGCTCTACGTGCGCAATCCACCAGGAGTTGACCCTCGTCGTCAACGTGACATTATTGATGCGGCAGCCACACTCAATAAACTAGGCCAAGAAAACTTACAAGATCCGGAATTGATGAGCCGAATCGCGCAATATGAATTGGCGTTCAAAATGCAAACCTCGGTTCCCGGTTTAGCCGACGTATCTGATGAACCACAACACATGCTCGACCTTTATGGTACTCAGGGAGCGGACGGCACGTTTGGCTCTAATTGCCTGCTGGCTCGTCGATTGGCGGAACGGGGCGTCCGCTTTATCCAAGTGTATCATCGAGGCTGGGACCATCACGGTGACATCAAGAACGGAATAGGCGTAACGGCCAAATTAGTGGATCAAGCATCGGCGGCGCTAGTTCAAGACCTGAAACAGCGAGGCATGCTAGACGACACTCTGGTGATTTGGGGCGGCGAATTCGGTCGCACGCCAATGGCCCAAGGCTCCGGGCGCGATCATCACATCAAAGGCTACGCGTTATGGATGGCTGGCGGCGGCGTGAAACCTGGATTCAGCTACGGCAACACAGATGAACTGGGCTATGCCGCGGTCGAGAATCCTTGCCAAGTCCACGATATTCAGGCGACAATGTTGCATTTATTTGGCATTGATCACAAACGTCTGACATACCGTTTCCAAGGCCGCGATTTCCGCTTAACCGATGTGCACGGCAATATTATCCACAATATTTTGACTTAAAATTTTGACGTAACATTTGACAAGAGCATCAAACCTTGGCAGAACCGTTTAGGCCCACGGCCTCTTGGTCAAAGAAATCGACATTGCCCGTCTTGACGTCATACAAGGCTCCCACGACGGCCACACGACCTTCGCGAACCAGTTTTTGTATCGTCTCGCTCTCGTCTACTATTTGCTTGACCGAGTGCAACACATTTTTCTTGGCCACATTTTCCATGAAACAACAGGAGGCATCCTCGTCTCCCGATTTTTTGATCTTGCGATACTCTTCGAGATCGAAACAAGCGTTGATTTCGTCCAACACCGTATGCAAATGTTGACACCCGGTCGCTTCGGCAATCGACTGCCCACCGTCGGCCAATTTAACGGCCGAGTAGACAGCACCACATTTCGTATGACCTAGCACCAGAATTAACTTGGCCCCCACAATGGCCGTCGCGAATTCTAAACTCCCCAAAACTTTGGGACTCGTAACATTCCCTGCCACCCGCGCACTGAAAACGTCCCCCAAGCCACAGTCCAAGATCGTCTCGACTGGTGCACGCGAATCAATACAACTCAATACGGCGGCAAAGGGATGCTGCCCCTCGGATGTCGCGATCACTTGACGCCCGAGGTCGCGCGTCAATCGTCGATTTGACAGAAAACGCTGATTGCCTTCTTGCAGCAACTGCAACGCTAATGATGGCGTGAGTTTGGATTGCGTCTCTCGCGACGTGTAATCAATAAACTGAATTTCATCCCCCAATTCGTAATGATCGCGAAATCCCTTTAGACTGACGCGAGGCCCCTGCCCCGCATCAGAGCGTCGCTTGTATTGACGTATTGTGGTCAAAATGTCCGGATCAATATAATCGGTTTCCGTTGCATCAAACAAAACGTCACAGCCATCGGGGATCTCACGAAACGACCTTTCCAACGCCGGGCGATTCAAGAAACTGACTTGATTCGCTAACTCAATATGAAAGACTTCCCCCGCGACATGACGTTCGGAAATCCGCCGCAACGGCCGCTGCAAATTGCTCAACAAAATCAGTGCCACGGCCACGCACAATCCGACAAATACGCCGATCAACAAATTGGTAAACAAAATCATTAGAAAGGTCATCAGCAGCGGAAACCAGTTGCTACCTCCATCTTTCCAAATTTGTCTAAATCGCTCGAGCTTTAAAAGATTCAAACCCGTGGCGATTAAAATCGCTGCCATGACTGCCAAGGGAATTGTACTGACCCAATTTGGCAGCGCTAAAATCGCAATCAATAACAAGAATCCATGAACCACCGCAGTGACCTTCGAATGCGAACCCGCCTGAAGACTCACAGCACTGCGCTCGACGGCGGAACTCATGGGAATCCCTCCCAGCAATCCCGCCAAAACATTGCCACACCCCAGGGCGAACAATTCGCGCGACGGAGGTGAATATCGCCCCTGCCGGTCCAGTCGATCTGTCGCCGAAATATTTAATAACGACTCAAACGTGGATGCGAGGGCGATGATGATCGCCGCGGAATAAACCTGCGGTTTGAGTATTTGCGACCAATCCGGGAACGTGAATAAACTAATCCAACCTGTCGGGCCAAATTCGGGCAATTGCAACAGATGCTTGCCCTCAATGACCCATGCCCCACCCAGCATTGCAAGTACCTTCGCCAAAGCCGTCCCAAAAACAATGGTCACCAAAAAATTGGGAACCCACTTCGACTTGGTCGAACGAAACAACTGCAGCGACATCAATAAGGCCAAACTCGCCACACCGACTACGGCCGAACCCCGGTGGATTTCTCCTTGAAATAAAGTCGACAATTCTGACAGCGTGTTGTAGCGATCCGGTTGCAAAAACGACATATCCCCTTCCGGGTCCGTATCATGCCCCAACAAGTGCGGGATCTGCTTCAAAACTAAAATCAA
>JBGSIY010000537.1:0-2832 GCA_041742275.1 Pirellulaceae bacterium
TCGTCGGTTGCGACATGGCGGGGGTTATTTTATCCACGGGCAAGGATGTCACGCGTTTTCGGGAGGGGGACGTCGTTTGGTGCCCTGCCGAGGGGTTTGGTGGGCGTCAGGGGATTACGGCCCAGCAAGTCGTCGTGGAGGAGGCTCGCGTCCAGCATGGGGGCGAGGGAGCGGACCTACGGCAACTGGCCGCCTGCGGGTTGGTCGGGCTAACTGCCCATCTGGGTTTGTTTGCACGGGGGGGACTCCAGGCGAATGAGACAGTATTTGTCCGAGGGGGATCGGGGGGCGTCGGGTCGATGGTGATTCAAATGGCCGTGGCTGCCGGAGCCCGCGTGATCGCGTCGGCTGGTTCCTCGGAAAAAGTCCAGGGCTGCCTGGACCATGGGGCGCTGGCAGCGTTCAATTATCGCGAATCGGGCTCTCGGGAAACGGTTGCGGCTCTAGCGCCCCAAGGCATTGATTTGTTTTGGGATACGACCCGCGAGCCCGATCTGGAACTGGCCGGGAATCTGCTACGTGAACGTGGACGTGTGATATTGATGGCGGGACGCGAGGCCCATCCACGCCTCCCCGTCGGTTTGTTTTACAGTCGACAACTGTCCCTGCATGGATTGATGGTATTTCAGGCCTTGCCCGACGAAACGCAGCGTGCGGCGGTGGACATGCAACGGTGGATTGCCGAGGGGAAGTTGCGATCGACGATCAGTAGCACATTCCCTCTCGCACAAATTCACGAGGCGCATGCGCTGCAGGAGGGGAGCACTTTGCGGCACGAGGGTGGCGTGCATGGCAAGTTATTGATTGACTTGCAGGGGTGACCCATCGGGAGGCCTGGGCCGTCTATTCGATGCTCCGGTGAGGTTGGCTCAAGCCCGCAGGATGCATTCGAATCCTTTCACACGCTATCAACACAAAAGTGTCGTACGATTGCAACTGTGAGCGTTTAGATTAGTTGGTGTTTTCGTAGCGGGACGGATGTCACTTTCGATCTCGGAACCGTTTTCATTTCCTTGCGGCGGAATAACGATGTCAGAGCAAACAACGATTTGGGGCGTCATCGTTTATAAAAAAACAGGCAGAGCGAATTTCGTCCTGCCTGTTTCTAATGGCTTCAGCACTCGAATTCCGCTGCGAGGGGCGGCGGCGATTCGAACTTCGATTTGGGCAATACCCAATCGCAATTCAGCTCTCCGACTTCAGCGAATTCGCAGCGCAATGACTACTTGATTTTGATCAATTCGACGATGAAGTGCAGTGTGGCCTTGGGAGGAATCGGCCCGCCGGGAGTGCCTTGATCGCCGTAGCCTAGATCCGAGGGGATTTCAAGTTCGATCATGCCGCCCTCGCCAATCAACTGCATGCCTTCGGTCCAGCCCTTGATCACACGGTTCAGCGGGAAGGAAATGGACTCGGGTCTGCGATAGGAGCTGTCAAAAATGGTGCCATCGTCCAACCAGCCCTTGTAATCAACTTCGACGCTGTTCGTCGCAACGGGTTTGGCATTTTCTGATTTACGCGAGATGCGATACTTGAGTCCCGAGGCAGTTTTTTGAAATTCGCGGCTGGCGTCTTCGTCGATTTTACCCGGAGCACGTTTCTCTTCGGCATCTTTGGGGCCGGGTTGCAACGGTCCCTGGGGGTCTTGTTCCCACTTCATTTTCGCTCCTGTTTCTTGTTGATTCGCCGCGTCGGTTGTGCGGGTCATGGTGAAGGTTACCAGTCCGGCAAAACATGCCACGACCAAAATAACCCCGATGATATGAGTTGGTTGCTTGTTCATGTGACCTATCCTGTGTGAAGAAGTTCCGAGCCTGAAGTTTAACCCATTGTTTACACTTAGACAAATGAAAATAAACGGGTCGGGCGCAAATCCAACACCAAATGACGGAGCCCATTCCACATGCGGTGGAGAAATTGAGTTTCAGGGAGGGCCTGAAACTCCCTCTGTCTGTCAGAACGTCGCATGAACAAGCCCGTCAAAACGGACCCAAATCACGTTAGAATAGGCCGGTAATATTGCCATCGTCGTCGATGTCGATGCTTTCGGCGGCGGGGACATTGGGTAGTCCCGGCATTCGCATCATTTCCCCGGTGATGGGGACGACAAAACCTGCCCCGGCGGCGATTTCAATTTGGCGAACGGTCATCACAAAATCGCGGGGTCGGCCGACGAGGTCGGGGTTGTCGGACAAGGACTTCTGCGTTTTGGCCATGCACACGGGGACATTTTCCATGCCGAGTTTTTTGATGGTTTTAAGATCGGCGAGGGCTCGGGGGAGAAAATCGACCGAAGCTGCCCCATAGTATTGGGTACAGATGGTCTCGATTTTTTTCTTGATGGACCAATTCCAGTCGTAAAGCGGTTTGAATTTACCGGTGAAGGCGTTCGCTTTTTCAGCGACGGCCCGAGCCAATGCTTCGGCCCCCTGGCCCCCTTCGCCCCACAAGTTGGATTCGATCGCGGGGACCCCCAGTTTTTCGCAAGCCGAGCGAACGAGTTCAATTTCTTCGGCGGTGTCGGTTGTGAATTTGTTGATCGCCACAACGGCGGGGACGCCAAACAACGCGGCGTTTTCCAGATGTTTTTCTAGGTTCGCCAGGCCTTCGCGAAGAGCGCTGAGGTTGGGCAATGAGACCTTGTCGAGATCCGCTCGTCCGTGATACTTCAGAGCCCGGATTGTGGCCACGATCACGACCGCAGATGGGCTGAGCCCTGCGGATTGGCATTTGATATCGAAGAATTTTTCGGCCCCGAGATCGAATCCAAAGCCTGCTTCGGTCACGACGTAATCGGAATGGCTCATCCCCATTTTGGTGGCGATCACCGAA
>JBGSIY010000538.1:0-3666 GCA_041742275.1 Pirellulaceae bacterium
TCGTATCCGCCGCCTCTATCTCGATCTGATCGGCTTACCACCGCCTCCAACAATCGTCGCCGGATTCGCAGCCAACCCGACCGACGCGGCCTACGAGCAGATCGTCGACAACTTGTTGGCCGATCCGCGCTACGGTGAACATTGGGCTCGCATGTGGCTCGATCTCGCGCGCTATGCAGATAGCCAAGGGTACGCCCAAGATGAACTTCGTGAAATCTGGAAGTACCGCGACTGGGTCATCGACGCCTTCAACCGCGACCTACCGTTCGATGATTTCACAATCAAACAGTTAGCCGGCGACCTATTGGAAAACCCAACCGAAGATCAACTATTGGCAACCGCCTTTCACCGGAACACGATGACCAACACCGAGGGGGGTACCGACGACGAGGAGTTTCGCTTCGCCGCGGTGGTCGATCGGACCAATACGACGGGGACGGTTTGGTTGGGGACCACTGTGGGCTGTGCCCAATGCCACACGCACAAATACGACCCGATCACGCACGAAGAATACTATCGGTTCTTTGCGATCTTCAACCAAACAGCTGACAATGACCAACCCGACAATTCACCACTGATCTCTCAATTCACTGCCGAACAGTCTCTGCAGCGAACGAAATTGGAGGCCGAAGTTTCTCAGCTAACTGAAAGTTTGGCCCAAGCTGCTGAGGCGGAGAAACCGGAACTGGAAACAAAATTGCAGACCCTGAAGCAAACGTTGGCCGCGATCCGACCGTCCACCACTCCGATAATGCGTGAGCTGCCTGCGGAACAAAAACGCGCAACCCACATTGCCATCGGTGGTGCGTTTTCAAATCCGGGCGATCCCGTAGAACCTGGGATCTTGTCCCTGTTCGCCACCGATTCCTCGTCCCCAACTCCCGCAGTTCAGAACCGTTTGGAACTGGCCCGCTGGCTCACCTCACCCGCCAATCCTCTGACGCCGCGCGTGGCCGTCAATCGACACTGGGAGAAACTATTTGGACGTGGGCTGGTGGAAACCAGTGAAGATTTTGGAAGCCAAGGTAACTTGCCGTCCCATCCGGAACTTCTCGACTGGCTCGCCAGCGATTTTCGCGAGCAAGGTTGGTCGATGAAACAACTTTGTAAAACCATTGTCCTCTCGGCGACTTATCAACAAGATTCCTTGACCGATGAATTGAAACAAAAACTCGATCCGGAAAATCGCCTCTGGTCTCGCGGGGCCAGGTATCGACTGAGCGGCGAGCAGATTCGCGATTTGGCCCTCAGCACCAGCGGTCTCTTGTCCTCAAAAATGTATGGCCCGCCAGTCCGACCACCACAACCTCGCACCGGTCTCAACGCTGCCTTTGGTGGTTCCCTCGACTGGGAACCCAGTGCCGGGGAGGACCGTTATCGGCGTGCCGTCTACACGTTGATACGCCGGACCAACCTGTACCCATCCCTGATGGCTTTCGATGCCACTAACCGAACCACGTGCACGGCCCGACGGATTCTTACCAACACCCCCGTCGCGGCTTTTGTCACCCTCAATGATCCCGCATTTATTGAATGCGCCCAAGGGTTGGCGCAACGCGTGCTCTCAGAAAAATTGAACGCTTCGATCTCGGAAAAAATTGCCTATACGTTTCAATTGGTGGTCTCTCGCGACCCGAGTCCGGTGGAGGAACAGGAGATCGCCAACCTCCTCGAACAGTTGACTCAGCAATATCAAGGCAACGAGGAAGCCGCCCGGCAGATGGCGACCAGTGAACCGGGTGGCGCCAACCCGCCGACGGAGGTCGACCTGCCAACCCTCGCGGCTTGGACGGTCGTCGCCAATGTTCTGCTCAACCTCGACGAATCACTTACACGAAATTAGAAATCAATAATCATGAACAACTTCCAAGCATCACAAGTGGCCTTTGAAACGCGCCGCCATTTCCTGCAACGTTGCCCCATCGGACTGGGGGCTGTCGCTGCCGCTTCATTGGTCAAACCCGCTGAGGGGAGGACGCCACAAACCGGCTCTGAGGGAACCGTGCTCCATCGTCCGGCCCGGGCCAAGAATGTCATCTATTTGCATATGGCCGGCTCGCCGTCCCAACTGGAACTGTTCGACTACAAACCCGAGCTCGAACGCCTGCATATGGAGCCCTGCCCCGACAGCCTCCTGAAAAACCAAAAGTTTGCATTTATAAAAGGACACCCAAAAATCCTCGGACCCCAAGCGACCTTTTCCCAACACGGTTCCCAAGGACGATACTTTTCCAACCTTGTCCCGCATCTGGCCGGCATTTCCGATGATCTGACGTTTGTCCGTTCGATGTACACGGATCAATTCAATCACGCCCCCGCACAACTGTTCTTACTCACGGGGAATGCCCGTCCTGGTTATCCTAGCGTGGGGAGTTGGGTCACCTATGGCCTGGGGACTGAAAATGAAAACCTCCCCGGTTTTGTGGTGTTTGTCTCTGGCGGCAATAATCCCAGTAGCGGCAAAGCGGCTTGGGGAAGTGCTTTTTTGCCCGGCATTTATCAAGGAGTTCAATGTCGTTCCAGCGGCGACCCCATTTTGTTTTTAAACAACCCGCCGGGCATGAGTCGCGAAACGCGTCGTTCCAGCCTGGACTCCCTCAATCGACTCAATCAATTGCAGGCCGATTCGTTTGGGGACCCAGAAACGGTCACACGGATCGAGCAGTATGAACTCGCCTTTCGCATGCAAATGACCGCCCCGGAAACCTTCGACCTCGCCCAAGAAACAAAATCAACTCTTGAGGCCTATGGAGCGAATCCCGGTGCAGGTTCTTTCGCCAATAACTGTTTGTTGGCCCGACGGATGGTTGAACGCGGTGTGCGGTTCGTTCAATTGTTTGACTGGGGCTGGGACGTTCACGGCACGGGGGAGTTTGACGATCTCAACCATCAACTCGTCAAGAAATGTGCCGAAACCGAGAAGTCGGTAGCGGCGTTGATTACCGATCTCAAACAGCGGGGATTGCTCGATGAGACCTTGGTAATTTGGGGCGGTGAGTTCGGCAGAACTTCGATGAACGAAGCCCGCAATGGCTCGAAATTTTTGGGACGCGATCATCACCCCCATTGCTTCACCATGTTTTTTGCTGGAGGCGGGATCAAGCCCGGATTTGATTTGGGCCAGACCGACGACCTCGGCTATTACATAACGGAAAACAAAATGTCGGTTCGTGATTTTCAAGCCACGATGTTGCATCTGCTGGGAATCGATCCATTCAAATTGTCGTACCCATTCCAAGGGCTGGATAATCGATGGATCGGCCCGACCAACGAAGGCCAGATCCGTGAGGAACTGATCGCCTAACACCCACACCAGTTCGTTGACTGACGAAGGGCGCCGTCCATCAACCGATCCCAGCCAGGATTCCCTGTCCCCCAGCGAATCACATAGATTACTGCAACCTATTGAATCATTTCCCTCGAGCCAACCAAAAAAGAGCCCTGTCCAAACACCGCCAACCCTACCAAAACGCCTGTCCTTTTGGTGTAACGACCAGCAGATCGCAGGCCCCATCCGAGCTCGCCTCGGTTGAGCCATGGATTCTCCACTAAACTGGGCGAACCCCCATCCTTGAGCGAGGCCCCGACCGAGCTCGCCTCGGTTGAGACAAGGATTCACCACTAGACGGTGCAGTCACCCCTTGAAACACTACCCTTGATCCATCT
>JBGSIY010000539.1:0-2851 GCA_041742275.1 Pirellulaceae bacterium
GATTTTCCAACGGGGAAAAACAAACACTGCCGTGCTAACAAACAATGCAGGACTTGCGTACAATTCTAACGGATCAAATTTGACATTCTAGCGGCCATCCTGAGCACTCCCGTCAGCTGTCCGGCTCGTTGAAGAAAGACCTTCGCCTTGCCTCCCAGCCACGGTGTATGGCAAATTCCGCGGCTCTCTCGTTACAACCGGAACTCCCACCCACGAAACAAATTCAAAAATACATTTATCGTTGGCTTTTCCTGAGCTAGGGCGCAAACTCACCTCGTTCGTACTCCCCCACTGCCAGTTCTGGGGGTTCTCAATTTTTTCCAACGAAAAGCCACGTTATGCTGAATGCCACAGTAACACAGCAATTGAGAATGGATATTGAAAACATATTTACCCAACATCCTCATTTGCCTTTGAGAAACGTTCACGTGCAAACCACACAGACAGGTGTTGTTTCACTTTCAGGACGAGTCAAAAGCTTTTACGAAAAGCAGATGGCCCAAGAAGCGATTCGGAACCTCCAGGGCATTCAAAATCTTCAAAACGAACTCACTGTCTCGGATTGATCTCGCGGCCTTGTTCCCCAAACACGGATAAGCTCCGTTTAGAAATCCTCGGTTCAAAGGCAACCGGCCCTCTTTCGTTCTTCGTCCCTGCGAATGACAAATCGTCCGGGTAGTTTGGCTTTCCCGGATCCGCAGTTGTTGTCCCAACTGGACTATCAAATCACTAATCTATTTGTGAGTCCACAGGGACCGCCAGCCGCCCCAAACGTCTCAGCGTGCGAGACAAGTTTTGAAAAAAGTTTCGGCCTCCCGCACGGCAGGTTTGATGTTTTCCGGCTGCTTCCCGCCCGCTTGGGCAAAGTCCGGTTTTCCTCCGCCACTCCCACCGACGAGAGGCGCTACAGCTTTGACCCAATCGCCAGCATGCAGCCCTTGTTTGACCAAGTCGGGGCTAACAGCCGCCACCAACATTACCTTTTCAGGGTCAATGGCCGAAGCCAAAAAGACTGCGACGGGACTGAGGCGACTACGCAGCTCATCGACTAGTTGACGCAACTGCCCCACGCTCAGACCCGGGACCTCCTGGGCTATTAATCTTACCCCTTGGAATTCAACGGCCGTTTGAGCTAAATCGTCAGCCGTGATGCTGTCCGAAGTCGCGTTTTTCGATATCTGATCTATCAGCGTTCGAGATTCATCGACCAATGCCAGGACACGGGACGCCACATCGTTTATTGAAACATTGAGTAAACGAGCCGTTTCTCGCAGCGCGTTGCGTTGCGATAAATAGTCTTCTGCGATCGGGGCATTGCCTGCACCGCTGCCCGACCCCGTAACATTCGCTCCTGGATCGCCGACATTTGCCCTACCCGAAGCCACCGATTTCCGCAATTCTTTAACACGTTTACTCAGTGCCAATACAGCAAACGGGAACTCGCCACGTTGGGTCCCCAACGCCTTAACAATAATTTCGATCTGATGATTTACTTGATCGCGAAACTGAGCCGCACGTTCCCCAGTCAGAGCTTCGATGCGACGAGTGCCCGTCGAAACACCTTCCTCAAACTGTATTTCTAACAGCCCAACTTCTTGGGAATTTCCTAAGTGAATCCCGCCGCACAACTCGCGACTGAAGTCACCGATGGTGATCATTCTCACCGGATCAGGGTACTTCTCGCCGAACAACATCATGGCCCCTTTTTGACGAGCCTCGGCCAGTGGCAGAATTTCAGCAGTGATCTCGGCAGCAGATTGAATCCGTTCATTCGTGATCCGTTCAATGGCCGCCAATTCATCTTGAGAGACCGCGTTCATATTGGAAAAATCGAATCGCAACCAATCTTCACTGACTTTGGATCCGCGTTGCTGAGCGTGCGAGCCGAGTGTCGTCTGCAACGCATGGTGCAAGATATGCGTCGCCGAATGAGCTCGGCGAATGGCATCGCGTCGAACCGAGTCGACCCGCGCCTCAACCGCTTGTCCCCATTGCATCTCCCCTTCTTCGACAGCTCCATAATGCAGAAACAGATCGCCGTTTTTCTGAGTGTCGGTCACGCGAAACAGCCCCGTCTCCGACTGAATGGTTCCTGTATCGCCGACCTGCCCACCCGACTCGGCATAAAAAGGTGTTTCGCGCAAGATCACGATCACTTCCGAACTGTCCGAATTCACCAGCGTCACGACTTCATTTGCGGATACCAGTCCACACAGTGAACTGGAAGCGGTTGTCTGTTGATATCCCAAGAAATCGGTGCTCTTGACCGACTTTTTGATTTCGTCAATCGGACCGTGGTCTCCCATCACTGTTTCAGCAATTTTCCCGGAGACTTCGCCATGACGAGCCATCGCCGCCCGATAACCCGCCTGGTCTACGGCCAACCCTTTTTCCGCCGCCAATACTTTAAACAGTTCCGGAGGGACGCCATAGGTTTGATACACATCGGCGACTTCATTTCCGTCAATGGTTTGCCTATTGTTAAGCGCCGTTTTAAAAATAATCTCTTCGATCCGAATCAACGCTCCGTCAATGGAGCTCAAAAAGGTCTCTTCCTCACGCTTGATGACTTGAGCCACACGCTCAATTGTCCCGCACAATTCAGGATAAGGCCGCTTGGTCATCTCGGCGACTTGACCTACCAGATGGTGTAAAAACGGCTCACGCATCCCCATTTGGTGACCATCCAATACGGCTCGTCGCAGCAACCGACGCACGACATACTCTTCTTTGGCCGCCCCTGGGTAAACGTTTTCGTGAATGGCAAAGGTACACGCGCGAACATGGTCTGTGATTCGCCGCAACCGACGCCCATTGTCCGAGTCCATCACATAGTTCACGCCGCAGACTT
>JBGSIY010000540.1:0-8236 GCA_041742275.1 Pirellulaceae bacterium
GCTGGCACTGGCCGATCGTGATTGTTTCCCTGGGAATGCTGATTGGTTTGGGATTCGGCGTCAGTCGCCTGAAAGCGACGGTGAATGTCCAAAACCGCTTTGCCAGTTCAACCAAGATCATTCAAGATTATTTGTGGATGGAGCAGGAACTCGGGCCCCTGGTGCCTATGGAGGTGATCCTTCGAATTCCTCAGGAACACACTTTGTCAAACTGGGAGCGGCGGCATCTGACCTCGTTGTTAGAGCAGAGGATTCGCGATAGCGAGTATGTCAATGCGTCCTATTCGTCGGCTACGTTCTCACCTGTGATGCGAAGTGGTGGTGGAGTCAAGGTTCGGGTGGCCAATCAAGCGTTGATGGAGGGCTGGTATCGGAACTTTCCGGAGCTCGTGCGATCTCGGCTGGTGGTTGAGGAACGTGACGAACAACTTTGGCGAATCAGTGTCAGGGTTAACGCCATGGATGGGGCGGATTATGGTGATTTGCTCGATGTCATTGAAACATTAGTGAATCAGTTTTTGGTGGAAATCAATGGGCAGTTTGCATCCGATGGCACGGGTTTGGTGTCAGCCGTTTTGACGGGCGGCGTTCCGATGATGTACAAGGCCCAGCATCAAGTGCTCAATGACTTGCTCCTTAGTTTTCTAACCGCGTTTCTATTGATCAGCATTGTCATGGTGGTTGTGCTCAAAGGCCTATTTGCCGGGCTGGTGGCGATGCTGCCCAATATTTTCCCGCCGTTGATTGTGTTTGGTGCGATGGGGTGGTTGGGTTTGCCCATTGAAATTGGCTCCGTAATGACGGCCAGTGTCGCGTTGGGAATTGCCGTGGACGATACGATCCATTTTTTGGCGTGGTATCGTCGGGGCGCCGAGCTTTCGATGGACAAAGCGGAATCGATTTTGTACGCCTATCGGAACTGTGCGAAGTCCATGATTGACACCACATTGATTTGTGGTTTAGGGGTGTCGCCGTTCATGTTCAGTGTGTTCATGCCCACGGTTCGTTTCGCTCGATTAATGTTGATTTTGCTATTAGTGGGATTGGTCGGCGATTTGCTGATGCTTCCAGCTATTCTGGCGGGGCCCATAGGAAGTTTGTTTCGTCGTCGCTTACGGTCCAAACCGGTACCCTTAAGTTCTGATTTGGCGGGGGTTGAGCCCCTAAATGACAGCCAGAGCGGGTTGTAACCGGTGACCCTAAAAAATACCAATAAACGATTTTTCGATTCGTTTTGCCTAGAGTTGCAAGTTAACGTATTCCGAATAAACTATCGGGCTGCGCAAATCGAGCTGATTTATTAAGAATTAGTCACCTGAACGATTGCGGTGAGATAGGAACCATGCTGACATTCTGAAAAGACCAATAATCTAACGGATGTTGCGGGCAGGTTTTATTATGTCAGGGGTGGTATTCAGGGGTCGGCTGCCTCATCCATTTTAGAGAGTTAAAAATCATCATGTCGGACGTCTTCGCAAAGTGCAATGAGTTCTGGTCAAGAATGCAAAAAGTCGCTGGCGACGACATGGAGGCACTTCGTGACACCTTTTTCCGGCGATTTCCGATCACCAATTGCCGTCCTAATTTCATGCGTCGCGGCAAGCAATATTTGCAAGTATCCACTAACGACTATTTGGGTCTGGCAACCCATCCCGAGGTAATCGAAGCGGGGTTGGTCGTAGCTCGAGAACATGGCGTCGGTACTCCATTGGGTGCCCGCCCGTTGACAGGCAACACTGACCTACATGTTTTGTTGGAAAAGCAGCTTTCTGATTTTCGCCTGACCGAAGGCAGTTTGGTATACAACCTTGGGTTATCGGCTATGTCGGGAACCATCGCTTGTATTGTCGGACGCAAGGAACGCATCTTTGTCGATGCCTACGCCCATAGCTGTATCCACGATGGCGCGCGACTGTGCAAAGGTGAAGCCAGTTGGTTCGCCCACAATGACATGAACGATTTGGAAGAGCAACTGAAGGCTTGTCCGGACGATGTTGCCAAAATGATTGCGGTCGACGGCGTCTATGGAATGTCGGGCGATTTAGCACCGCTGGACAAATTGGTTGAACTGAAAAAGAAATACAACGCCCGATTGTTCGTAGACGATGCTCACGGAACCGGAGTGATGGGTGAAAATGGCCGAGGAACTTGCGAGCTATTCGGCGTCGAAGAGGACGTCGATTTGCACGGTGGAACCTTCGCGAAATCATTTGGAACTTTTGGAGGTTACATTTGTGGTCCGGAAGATGTCATGCGGTTTGTGCGACACGTCTCGCCGGGATTCATGCTGACCAAGGCTTTGCCTGCTGCGATTGTGGCTTCGACGATCAAGTCACTTGAATTGATGCGGTCCATGCCTGAATTGCGGATTAAGCTGTGGGAGAACATCAACCATCTGCGAATGGGTCTCCGCAAAGCGGGTTTCAATATTGGCAACCCCGAGGGGGCCGTGACGTCGATCTTTACCCGCGGAGTAACGGCGTTGCAAGCTGTCAAAATGCTGGATGACGAGCACCAAATCATCGTCAATCCCGTCATGTACCCGGCTGTTCCCTATGGAACCTCGATTGTTCGCATGACCCCCAGTGCCTTGCATACGACGGAGCAAATGCAACAACTTATCGATGCCTTGATTGCTGTCGACAAAAAGATTCCTTTGTTGGAAGGCAATCATGCCGCCGCGCATCGAGCGGTCGGAGCGGAATCCGTGCCAACACAACCTGCGACTTGATGTCCCATGTCTCCGTTACGCATCGAAACGGTCGAAGGCCGACGTGGCCATCGAGATTTTTACGCTGTGAAACGCCGAATATGTCGGGAGCACCCCGCGTCGGTCTTGACGCTAAGATCCTTAGAGTGGTCGATGCTGGACACGCAACAGCATCCGTTTTACCAGCATGCCGAACGGCAAATGTTTGTGGCCTATCAGGGCGGTCGGCCCGTGGCCAGGATCGCAGCGATTCGCGATTGGATGCACAACGAATATCACCAAGATAAACTTGGTTTTTTTGGTTTCTTTGAGTCACCCGATGATCAGGGTATTGCAGATCAGTTGATTGCCACGGCCACACAGTGGCTGAGGGATCGGGGGTGTGATCGAATTCGCGGCCCTTTGAATCCCTCGATGAAGGGGGAGTTTGGAGTGTTGGTCAAGGGGAACGAATATCCTCCCTATTTAATGACCGCCTGGACCCCGGCTTATTACGATCGGTTGTTGACTCAATCTGGTTTTCAAGTCTGCAAACGATTTTTTGCTTATCTCATGAACTCGGTTCGTGACGCGGAAATCGTCGAACGGAACTTGGATCGTATGACCGCGCTGCACGATCGAATTCTTAAACGTTTTCCCGAAGTGGAAATTCGGACGGCGACGAAAGACAACGTCATGCAACTGATTCGAGAGATCAATGTAATCGGCAACACGATTCGCAGCCAAGGCTTTGGGTTTGTACCCAATACGGACGCCGAATTGGACTACATGGTCAGCCAACTCAAACGAATTATTAACGTCAAAACGGTGGTCGTTACTTATGTCGAAGGACAATTGGCCGGATACCATGTTTCCGTTCCAAATATCAACTGGGCCTTGAAACGGGCGGTCGGTCCGTGGGATTGGGTGCGTTTGCCGCAATTGTTATTTTGGATGAAACGCATTCCGGAAGTCCGCTGCATTGCAATCGGAGTTGATCCGGAGATTCGCAAAAAAGGGCTTTCGGTATTGCTTACCAAATGGATGATGGACAGCTACAGCCAGTTTCGATTTTGGGAATTCAGTTGGATTGCCGAAGATAACGTCGCTTCCATTGCCACGATGTCAGAGGCCGTCCCCGTGGAGCAATACAAAATTTTCCAACTCTACGAAAAACCAATCGAGATCGCCGGCGTATAGTTTGTGGCGTGCTGGTTAGGTTATTGGGGCGGGGGATCGGCTGAATTTTGACATGAAAATCGCCCTGGCAGTCCAGTTGTGTTGACTTTAATCCATATGCTGCATAGACTTGCGCTTGAAGTCGCCCGGCGGTTGTGAAGTCAATTTCTGTACGGCTCAAACACACGATTGTAGCCGAATCCCGTTTTTGCTGGTGCCCCTTGGTGTGTGATACGCTTGAGTGTGCGATGCCCATGGGGGGGCTTAGGATCAGTCACCGGGTTCCTGGGAAACACGCTTTACGGTTAGCGGGTCCGATCCGTCATTGTGATCCGTCATTTTGCCGAGGGGAGCGATGTGTGTCGTTTCTCCGCGGAGATATGACGCTTATAGAAGGTGTTCCTGATGCCATGGCCCCGTGTTGACGAAGGGGGCTTGGTCTCGGATCAGAGGGTTCAAGCGAGGTTGTCGGTTCGCGTTGTCGGTTTAAGTGCAGTTCCTCTCGAAGTGAATTGAATGACGAAAAAAGAAATTGTTAAAACCATTTCAGAAGAAATTGGTCTGACACAACAGAAGACGAAAGAAATTGTACAAAAGACCTTTGATGCGATTGTGGAAGCGATTGTAACGGAACGCCGAATCGAGCTCCGCAATTTTGGAGTCTTCGAAGTCAAACGTCGCGCAGCTCGGCGGGCTCGCAATCCTAAAACGGGAGACGAAGTCAGAGTCGAGAGCAAACTCGTTGTCTCGTTCAAACCCGGCAAAGAAATGGAAGCCCGAGTTCGTGAGATTGAAGAACGAGAGCGATTGTATGGACCAACGTCGGAAGACGAATCCCCACAAACGGAGGAAGACGATGTGTGAGCAAAACGTAAACCAATCGGGTGTGGCTAGTCACGCTTACGTTCTCGCATTGGATTTGCCGTGTCAGGCGAGGGGCTGCAGGATAGGCCCTACTGCCGGGTCGTTCCGCAGCATCGTTTAAAATAAATGCAAAACTCAAAACTGAGAACAATTATGGAAAATCCTTTTCGTCGGCTACCTTCGGTTTCTCAATTGCTCGAGAGCCCACCCCTAAAAAAGATCTTGGAAAACGTCAATCAACAAGTTGTCGTGGGAAAGGTGCGAAGTTTTTTGGATGACGTTCGCGAAAAAATGTCCAAAGCATCCGAGGGAGTCGAGGTTCCTTCGCCCATGGAAATGGCCGAAAAGATAGCCGATTGGCTGCAGACCGAACGCCGTAGCCTGTTGCTGCCTGTGATCAACGGCACCGGGATTTTGTTGCATACCGGATTGGGACGAGCGCCGCTCGCTGCGTCGGCCGTCGAACGTTTGCGTCAGATCGCCAGCGGTTATGCCAGTGTTGAAGTCGATTTGGAAACGGGAGAAAGAGGGCAACGCTCAAAAATCGTGGAGCGACTTTTATGCGAACTCACCGGTGCCAAAGCCGCGGCGGTTTCCAACAATAATGCCGCGGCAACCATGCTGGCCTTGTCCTCACTCGCGGCAGGGAAAGAAGTTTTGGTTTCGCGAGGCGAACTCGTTGAAATCGGCGGGAATTATCGTTTGCCGGAGGTGATGAAGTGCAGTGGTTGCATCTTGCGCGAAGTTGGCACTACCAACAAGACGCGAATTTCTGATTACGCCGAGGCCATCAACGAAAACACTGCCGCCATTCTCCGCGTTCATACTAGTAATTATCGCATCGTGGGTTTCACCGAGTCGGTGAGCTTGAAGGCCCTTGTCGATCTGGCCCATCGGCATCAGTTGCCACTGATTGACGATGTGGGCTCGGGTGCGTTGTTGGATTTGAATCAATATGGAATCCACGACGAGCCGATCGTTCGCGACAGCATCGCTGCGGGTGCCGATCTGGTCTTATTCAGCGGCGATAAATTGGTCGGGGGACCACAGGCCGGAATTTTGGTGGGCAAATCGAGTTTTGTGGACCGAGTTCTCGCCAATCCGTTGATGCGGGCGATGCGGACCGATAAATTGACGCTCGCAGCGTTGCAAGCGACGCTGGAACTTTACCATAATCGCGAGACGGCCGAACAGGCCATCCCGTTGTTAAATATGCTCTCCACCCCCATGGAAAATTTGTTGTTTCGCGTGAACAAATTTGTGGGGCAGGTCCAATTACTTGAGAACGTTGGTGTCGCTGAGCCACTTTCCGACCATTCGATGTTAGGTGGGGGCAGTGTCCCGACCCAAGAGATTCCGACGTGGTGCGCAGCCATGACCTTCAAAGGATTTTCCGTCGACCAAGTAGCTCGCGGCTTGCGATCGCAAACACCTGCCTTGATGGGTAGAATCCGCAACGATCAATTGATTCTCGATTTCAGGACAATTCAACCGCAGTTTGATGTGAAGCTTTTTGACCTGTTTGCCAACGTTTTGAAATAGTCCCCGTTGCACCAAAGGAAACCAATCAATGGGGCGGAAAACAGACGATTCAATGGACGAAGGGACACCTCAATCGATCGAGGAAACGCCAAAAGCAACCGCCGCTGATGCCGGAAACCCAGATCAGCCCGGTTCGGCCGAAGCAGACGCCGAAAATGACGGCGTGGAGTTCTCGCTCGAGGATCTTAGCAAGGCCTATGCCCGCATCGTCTCGGAACAAAACGGAAATGCTCAAGAGACTGAGGAAATTGCCGATGAAGATTTGGGCAGAGAAGAAGCGGGAGACGACCTCGGCCTCGAGGAACTCGACGACGCACGCGACAACGCCGGTGCCGCTATCGACGAGTTGACGATTGTCGAGGCCTTGCTGTTTGTCGGTGTACACGAAGGGGAAAAACTGACGCCGAGGACGATTGCTTCCACCATGCGCGACATCAGCCCCAAAGAAATAAAACACATCGTCGCCAAACTCAACCAACGATACGAAGAAGATGGAAATCCCTACCGCATCGCCATGGAAGAAGGAAGCTACAAGATGGTGCTGGACGAAGCGTTCCAGCCGATTCGCGATCGCTTTTACGGCGAGGTCAAAGAAGCAGAATTAAATCATCCTGCCGTCGAAGTGCTGTCCATTATCGCCTATCAGCAGCCCATCACCAAGGCGGAAATTGATCGCATTCGTCAAAAGCCCAGTGGCAGCATTGTCAATCAACTGCTGGGTCGGCAAATTCTAGTCGAGGTCGGTGAGGGTACGGGCAAAAACAAAACCTACGGAACCGGCCCTCGCTTTCTTGAGCTCATGGGACTGGAACAAATTCAAGACTTGCCCCTTGCCCAAGAAGTTGATGATATCGATGAGTTCTTTGACGGAGACGCTCTGGGGCTATAGCTCAATACCTCATTGGCACGATCACCATCACGTTAAAACGAACCAAGTTAATCCGATCCACCCTCTGTACCAACATGGGTGAAATACGGATTTTTTTTGCATCGTGGATGAGCGTTGGGAATCAAAAAGGGGATGTCCCGTTTGTTGTTGAAACTCTTTGGGGTCTCTGGTCAAACATAGGTTTATGTTTAAACGATTGAGGTGCAGGGTTTGGCCACATCGCGGGGTGGGGTCGCCACCGTTAGAAGAAAAAAATTCAAAAGACTAGAGAAAAGAGTCTTCGCATTGCACCAAGATTTCTTCAAAGAAACAGATGATCATCTCAAAAAATCAGTACAGCGCTGCCAAGCAGGATCACTGAAAATCAATCAGCTTTGCCATTCATGCTGAAGCCTTCTAATTCACCTATTCGTTTTCAAACGCGACTTTTTCCAAGTTCATTTTTTGGTGAGGTGCCTTGTGCTATTTGGATGAAGATCGAGGCGCACCAATATAACTTGCGAGCAAATTCTTTTGTTTGAGAGTTAACACATCATAGAATTCACGTTCCGCCTCTTCTCGCAGCGTTTCAAAACGTTGAACGAATTCAACAGCTGATTCCTCAAGTTTTTTATCGTGTTCCTGCAGCACTTCATTGAGGCGGTCGTTTTGATCAATCGTCACATCCAGTTTTTTACGGACCCATGAAAACCGCAATGGAAACTTACCTCCTGACGTAGCTACATAATATTGCAGCGCCACCTGATGCAACCAATGCTGTTGGTGATCAACTAAGACATTGAAAGCTTTGTCGCATGCTGCTAGTGTCAATTCCCGAGCCTTGGCGATACTGACAGAAGGCGATTTCTTCTCGATCGCTGTCGTGGAACCTCTATCTGAAAGTGTTTGTGAATGCCACTCGAGCCTCTCGACCGAAATGTCTAGGTTGCGCAAAACTTGATCCAATTTGTGAGGCTCAATTGCAGCCTCCAAATCTTGTCGAATAGCCTCCCAATCTTCTTGTTGATTGGGCAGCAATTCCAGGTCACCTTCCAGCTTGGACTCGACCATAAAAACGAGACGCGTAGAAATAG
>JBGSIY010000541.1:0-3264 GCA_041742275.1 Pirellulaceae bacterium
ACGACCTTCCGTGGTTTCTGTGTGAAACGAATATTCACACGGAGGGTCGTCTCATTCTTGACTTCAAGTCAAGACCAATAAGTCCAAAATTCCCAAGCACTTGCGCTCAACTCAAAACGCAATTGTGGCGCTGTCCAGCTAGGTTGGCCTTGAGATTGCGGACCGACTGTACCTGAGCCAATAGCGAATAATATCGGTTGGTTATCTCACCGTAAAATTCGCGACGAAATCTTGCAAAGTCGCGCACGTTGTATAGGAGTTCCCGTTCGGCTTGGGTCAAACTTTCGAGTCGCACGTGACGGAAAGCACCTCGCAAGAGCGGTTGTGTGAAGGTCGCGACGACATTGCCTCCCGCTTGTTCGAACTTCCCGCTGCCGAATTGGAACACAAACGCATTGGCAAGGTTCGTTGCAAATTGCCCTCCGGCCGCCAAATTCTGTGATAACCCCAGACGATCTGAAACACTCAATAAACGGCTCGATCCGTCCCCAGTGTTGGTGTGATTGGCGCCGAGGCCGCCGACCCATTGAGTATCGAATTCGAAACGATTGCCGGACAGACTGAGGGCTTGCAAATATACTTGTTCATACCGAGTTTGGTATTGTCGGTTATGCAACAGCCCGAGATCGATAGCCAAATCTTGCGATAACTTCACTCGCCCGTCGACGTCGACGGGCAAGTGCTCGATCCAATCGGGGCTTTCTACTAGATCCGCCTCGGGGATCTTGTCCCAGTATTTGCGGTTTGAGAATCGATAGGGATGTTCCATCCACTGGCTGGCACCGGGATCGTCCAACGGCTTGGGACCACAGTCTTGATCCACGAACACAGCCATTCGCGACCGCGGGTCCGGTTCAACGGCGCGAAAGGGCACGGACCACTGCATATCCGTCATCCGCGATTGAATCAAATCATTCGCCTGCCTGTCTGCAGCGATTCGATAGGCTTGACGGGAGCAGCCACAGGCCAGCAGACTTGTCGCGATCAACAGCGCAGACAGTAACCAAGGCGACCGTGGGGACGGACACGGAGTTAAAGCTCGGCTATATGAATGCTGAGTCCTGCCCAAAAGTGAATCACCGCAAAAAATGTGGGGCGAGTGGCCAACCTATTTTCCATCGTCATACAAGTCGCTTTATATTGGGCAATTTCTACCGATTAAACGAAATAATTCGTCAATCAAACAACTTATGCGTCACTGCGTTTTCGCTAGATTGCCTGTTTTGACAGCGAGGCCTTCGGGGTCTTTTTGATAGCGTCAATTTTCGAAATAAATGGTCTTGCGGACAGAGTTTTAGTTCGGGTGAGAATGAAGGAGCCTATACGGGAAACTGACGCTAGATCCGGTCGATCGTTTTGGTGGTTGACGCGGTTTTAGGACCTTGACCAGCTGCTGTGTGTGCCGAAATGAACATACTCCAGCCAATGACTGGTCTAAACCCGCGGAGAGTTCTTTGCGGCAGCTCTGTGGCGCACAGTGCCACTATGATCGAACTCCGCTGGGCTCCCGTAGCATTGAGCCAGCTCGTCAAAATGTTGACGGCGACTATTTTTGTTTTTCCGGTAGAAGTTCTTCGGATTCTTCTAACAGTAGATCCGCGCCGCAAGCGTGTGGATCAAGGGCATCGAGCGCCAACTGGCGATTTTTCAGAATGGATCCATCAAAAAACCTGTCGTCGACGGGTTCGTTGACTGAAAACCAGTGAAAATCGACCTTGTGATTTTTTGTGCCCCAGGACGTCTTGCCCGTGTTGCTGGACAGACGCTCTAAACTTGAAACTTGATCCGATCTGATCACATAGATATTGTTTTTCATCTGCCATGTGAACTGTATTCCCTCTTTTTGGTTGGATGATCCTTTTTGAGTGGTTCCATCAGCCATCGTGTAAAGAAACTTGGGCTGAATCGAAATAGGCATGAGTGTTTTCGCATCGAAACGCCATGCCACGCCAGCATATTGAAGAGTTGCTCCCTCTGGAGGCGGGATTTTAACTTTGGACGACAATTCCGCGAGCACTTCATATTGTCCCACAAACTGTCCCTCCTCCACCCGTTTGACCTGAGACAACGAGTCTCCTGTCCTCAGTCGTTGAAAGTATTCAACTCGCTGGTTCGCGTGAGTATTGGAAAGATCTCGATACAATCTCAAGTCCACAAAACCGATTTCATTGAGGAATCGCTCATCTGAGGGTGGGAAGGCCGATCGATTTTTGATTTGAAGAGCCAGGGGGAACGTGCGCTGAAACACCGAACTGTTGTCTCCGGCGTAGCACACGCCATTCAATTCGTCAAACACGTAGGGATCGGCAACTTGCGGATCAGAATCTCCGTTGGTGACGGTTAAAGCCAAATCGAGTCGAGACAAATGCCGTTTTCTGTAAACGGCAAATTTGTTTTTTTCAAAGTCAAAGACAATACGGTAGTAGTTCTCGGTGGTGATCAGCATTCCTTGGTCGTTGAACTCTTTTAGATTGAGCCCATTTCTATCGTTAATCGAATCCGTTACGGCGCGATCCCGAATTAAGACATCGCCTTGGGTCAGCGCCATGCCATTGGCAACAAAGTAGTCAAACAAACTAGCAGCGTCTTCTATTTTGGAAATGTCGTCCGTTTGCCGAGCTTGTAGTACTTGTGAAGAGATTAATATCGCAGCAACGACGCAGCCAACTATTGTCCGAATCATGGCAAACTCCTAAGTCAATAAAAGTAGGTAATCTAGCGCAATCAAAGTTCTTTGCTGCAATTTAATCGATTGTACCACCACCACCTGGTGGCGATTGCCATTCGCACGAGGGCGAATTCACATCAACTACAAAACCAATGACGGGATAATGAGTCTCATAAGCCTCCGATTCCCGATGACAGTAATTGTGTTGTATCGAATCTTCCTGTGAACACAAACAACGGAATCGCCCGACACAATTGGTTTCATCGGCAGCATCATATTCTTCACGACCCTGGCCTGCGGAGATTTCAGCCACGTTCGGTACTTCTTTTACTAGCACGGCCTCTTCAAATGGTGTATCAAATTGTGCCGTGACGCATTGCGGTGGTAGAACCCAGGATCCTTGACCAGGAATGGGCTCGCCATTTCCGTCCAATTCAGGAACCCACTCTGCAGGTCCCCACCCACAATCGCGTTCGACGCAGGGCGGACTACCCGCTTCTAGTGTGACATGTTGACTGCAGGACGTATTTGCTGTCCGAACGCAATTTGCATTTGGATCTGCCACCTGAATTGGGGTGTCGTTGGTTGGGAAGGGG
>JBGSIY010000542.1:0-2863 GCA_041742275.1 Pirellulaceae bacterium
TCGACGGGGCTCAAATCCGTGTTTTTTTGTTCCAGTTTGGCGGCGAGTTGTGAGCAGATCATTGGGGGTCTCCAAAGTTCTAAAGTGGATGTTCTGTAAAAATTGAGTTTCATGCGAACCGGCGGCGAGGACGGTTCGCATGATATTGCAGGTGTCGGCGAAGAAGCCTGGAATCGACTCAATCAAAAATGACATTTTTTATTTGGTATGTCGTAATCGTTCGGCGATCACGTCAACAAAAAATGGTAGGTTCGAGTTTGTAACGTGGGAAAAAAAAATCGCGAATTTGGGCAAGTTTTTGCAAGGTTAGTCGAAGCCGCAAAAAGAGGTCGCATTTTGGCAACATGAACTGCCATTTGGTTCCCAGAGTGTCCCCAAAATCATTATTTGATGCAAAAATACAACATGAATTCCAGCGATTCGAGGCTAACAAGAATCCGACGATTTGCAACAAACCCTTCAGTCATCGGGATTTAGCATTAGACAGGGCGACGATACCGGGTTGAAGCAACAACGTCCCCTTCGTTTTTCAGTGTTTTACGGACGGGCATTTCTGCCGAAAGCGTCGCACTTTATTTGTTTTGCTGGGGGCGTTGCCCAATCCTCTAAATACAGTCGGCATTAAGAGGGGCTTTTTTCTGAGGATCCCCCGTCATCCTTCTTTTCGCCATCCGTTTGTTTTTGCTCCGTTTGCTGTTGCTCCGTTTGCTTTTCCTTGGCAGCGGGCGGAGCGTTGTTTGCTGGTGGATCCGATTTGATTGGATCGGGAATCGTCAATTCGGTTGCCGGTGGCAATGATCCCTGGCCATCAATGGCTTTCGGTTGTAACGGCGACGGTACGATAGGGGGCGTGCCGTCGGGTGACGGAGCGGTGGGTGGCGGGGCGGCTGGTTGGACAAGGGATGGGCGGTCAAGTCGCAATTGTCCCAGGTTGTCGGCGGCGACCACATAATACCAGGCCCCGATACGCTCGTTCAAAATGTCGACTTGTTTTTGAGAAGTCGCTACTTGTTCCGCATGGGCTTTGACTTGGCTCTCATACATGCTCAATTCGACTTCGTATTGAGTTTTCGCTTGTTCAAACATTGCTAAGCTTTGTTCGTAAGCGACAAATGAGGGATTCCGATCGCTCTCCGTGGCCTGGTCTTGTTTGGCGTCTTGGTCTTGCTCTTTTTCTGTCTCCTGGTTCGCTTCGCCAGTCGATTTTTCTTCTTGATTTCCTGTTGCTTCCTGCTCGATTTTTGGTGGAGCGTCGTCTCCTGCCTCTTTGTCGGTCGTTGCCGGTTTGTAACCTTCGGGTTTGACGGGTTCGGTCGGCGGCGTGGGTTTTACAGGGACGCCATCTCCCACTTTTTCTGGGTCGAGCGAAACACGAATCCAGACGTAACGATTCTTAGAGATAGGATCGACCCCAGAATTCTTGACTTGTGCTTCGTCCGTTTCGTTCGCATTGGCAGCGTCGCTCTCGACATCATCCGAGGCCGATTGCGCCGTTTCATCGACTGCGCCGGATGGGGTTCCAATTTCGATAAAAGAACTGTCACCGTCGATGGATTTACCGAAATCAAGTGAAAAAACGATGCCCGCATTTGTGGTGAAGTTCAGCTGGCCAAATTCCGAAATCAATTCCAGTCGGTCCACGTCACCATTCACGGCTTGCAGATAAAGGCCTTTTTCTGATAGGTCGGCTTGCATCTGAGCCATAATCTGGGCGTACTGTTCCGGGTTTGCCGTCAGTTCGGCGGACTGATTTAATTTGAGATTTGCGTCAATCAGTGTCTGCCCATCGAATTCGAATTTGGGTCGAACGCCGACGATTTTTAAATCAACCAATGTTTGCAAGAGGGAATTCACGGCTTCGACTTTTAAGGTTTCTTGTGTCTCATCTAGTCCGGTCATTTGCCAAGGTCCAAAGGACTCGTTTCGCGTCAGTGCAATTTTATCGCCAACCTTTTTAATCCGACTGACCCCGAGTGGATCGCGTGGGTTGTTTATCAGATCGTAATTGTCAATATTGACGCTGACGATGTCGTTCAAGTCGACTGGCAGCAATTTAGTGTCGATCCAGTCTGCGAAACGAGTGGAGATATTCATGTCCAGCGGGACGATGTAGGTTTGCGTTTCGTCCGCCCGACGCACGTAAAACTGATTGCGTTTATCAAGTTGTTCGAAGGGGCGGAGGAGGTCTTCTTTTTCCTCGCGGACGACTTGTTTGCCGATGATAAAGTCGGCCAAAATCTGCCCCCCCTCCCCTTTTAACGTCACTCGCTTCCCTGCATTTTCTGGTTCTTCAATCTCTGGGTCTTTGGGATCGAGTACGCCGAGTCGCGCGTGGTCAGACTTGAGTCGCCCGGCAAGGGCTTCGCGCACCAGGCCGGTGACACCTGTCGATGTGCGAGCGAGTCGATCGGCAGCTTCGGCCGGATAGTCATTGTGCGAAGGGATTCGCCAAAGACCGTCGACCTTCTGAACGACAAAACTTTCCAGGCCTGCCGACTCATTGCGGGCAAACAATTCCAGTGCGGTGACTTGTGAAACGGTGGTAAGGTCCTCGAAGAAGGGCGTCCCTACCAGTTCGAATCCCGACGCCGATGGCGGTTTATTGGAAACAAATGTTAGCGACGCCAAAAGTGCCGACACGGCAGCGACACCGATAAAGACAATGGTTTTGAGGAACTCGTTCATGATTTAGCCACGTTCAAAAGTTAACCAACATATTAAGATGAAATCGATACCTTTTCTGAGTTGCCCACTGACTCCGTCAGTCAAGATCAAGGTCAGCGAGGGCTTCAGCGGGATTTTGCAACCGATTACCGTTGCACCTTGCGGTCCGGCCGCACCTGACTTGATTCGCTGATCGCGC
>JBGSIY010000543.1:0-5813 GCA_041742275.1 Pirellulaceae bacterium
CACCGCCGCAATGATTACTTGGGCACCTATCGCGTGTGGTTGTTATTTGCCGGGCTTTGTTTGTTGGGCAGTTTGAACTGCGTCATGGACTTTGGCAATTTGCTTGGCCAATGGAATGCCTCGGTGACCTCCCAAGGGGCACGGTTTGTATTTTGGACGATTGTTGTTTTGAAACTGGCAGCCATGTGTGCCCTATTCGTTCGCGGTCTGATTGAGGTGCGGAGTTCGCTGGGAACCGTGGCTCTGGTCATGTTGTCTTGGATGGTTTACTTAGTCTCGTTGGTGATGCAGATACCTTCAGTGCAGAGAAACTATGTACAAGAATACGACCTTGTCTACGGCAACATGTTGCTGGTTGCCAATGTTTCGTTGTTGACCTCGCTGATTGTCTACGCAAGATTCGTCTTTATGCAGGCCAATGGGTTGATTGTCCCGCAAGTAGAAGAGAAGATCGCTCACGCCTCGATTGTGTCAAAATCAGCGGGAGACAAGCGGCGAAAGGAAACGAAAGATTCGCCGGCAACGAAAACGGATACAAGCTCGAATACTGGTAAACCGGGACGCGTTCAACGCAAACAGGCGGCGATAAATAGCGTCGAAGACGTTGGCGGCTCCGAGAGCATCGTAAGCACAGAAAGCACTGTCGCACAGCGAGCATCGCTATCGGTGGCCAAACACGTTGAGGCGGCCGCAACCAGCGCTCCGGCAGCCAAGCAAGGGCCTTTATTTGCTCGAATGAAAAACGCACGAGAGTCTCAGGTCGTCCAAGAAGCTGAGAAACAAGATGCCGATGAAGTCGAAGCCCACGACTCCAATCGAACTCTCACCAAGGCGGAGCGGAAAAAACTAAGGAAGCTGCAAGGGCAGTCATCAAACCGTCGCGCCGCCTAGTGACGCCATCGTCGCCTGTTCAGGTTAATTAGAGGGAACGCAGGGCCCGCTCAGGAAAACCGATCCTGGCATCTGAATTCAGTTCTCGCCGATCCCTTTCCGGCTTGGTCGCGTGACACGCCACTCGTTTCTGGCCCGATGTCTCAGGCAAAAAAGAAGCGTCTATCCTCGTGCGGCGATGGGTGAGCCACTTTAAGAGAAAACGCAGAACGTTTAAAATTCCCGATCATAGAAACTTTTTTGCTTCAAAATAACGGTTTGACTTCCCATGAGTGTTCGCACACGGTTTGCTCCCAGCCCCACTGGCTACTTACATATTGGGGGCGTTCGCACGGCTTTATTCAATTGGTTGCTGGCCAGGCAAGCGGGTGGTCAATTTATTTTGCGGATTGATGATACGGACAATGTGCGAAACCAGGCGGAGGCGTTGCAGCCGATTCTGGATGGTTTTCGATGGCTGGGGATTGATTGGGATGAAGGTCCTGAGATTGGTGGCCCCTATGCACCCTATTTTCAATCGGAACGACTCCCCGCCTATCAAGCTGCGGTTGGGCAATTGCTCAAGACAGGTGCCGCCTATCGCGATTATGCCACTCCAGAGGAGACGGCGAGTGAACGGGAGGCTGCCGAAAAAGAAAAACGTGACTTCACCTACAGCCGGCAGTGGATGGCTGAGACCGATGAACAAGCCGCAGTATTCGAAGCACAAGGGCGTAAGTGCATCGTGCGATTGAAGATGCCCCGCGAGGGGGTGTGCGAGTTTGTCGATGCCATTCGTGGACCTGTGAGTTTTGAATGGGCACGGGAGCAAGATCATGTGATTCAGAGAAACGACGGTACCTGCTTGTACCATTTGGCCAGTGTCGTCGATGACTACGATTTTAAGATCACCCACGTCGTGCGGGCGATTGAGCATTTGAGCAACACGCCCCGGCAAATTTTTATCGCTCAATCCCTCGGGTACCCGCTCCCCATCTATGGCCATATTCCCTTCGTGGCCGAACCGGGGAGTAAAACCAAAATGAGCAAGCGGAAGATCGAACAGTATTTGAAGAACAAAGACTTCAAATCATTAGTGGATGCTGCCCAAAGTATCGCCGATCGCATCGGGTTGAAAACGACGCCCGAGACTTTCAATCCTGTGTTAGTCGACTTTTACAAGCGAACGGGTTACCTGCCTGAGGCCATCAACAATTATCTGCTGTTGTTAGGCTGGTCTTTGGATGATCATACCGAAGAGTTTACTCGTGAGGCCATGATTCGTGATTTTTCGCTCGAGCGGGTGGTCAAGAGTGAAGCGAGTTTTGATCCGGCCAAATTGTTGGCGTTTCAGCAACGTTATATGAACCGTATGGCAATTGCCGACAAAGTGGAGCATTGTTTGCCTTTCTTGTTGCAAGCGAATTTGGTGCAAAGCGACACGCCGGCGATTCGAGAGCGGGTGGCCAAAATCATCGAGGCGGCGGGGGATCGCATTACTGTCAGCGGCGACATCATTCGATTTGACGAGCTGTTTGTGGATGACGTTCATTTGTCGATGGATGAGAAGGCCTTTGAAAAGCGTTTTATCAAATCGCCAGAATCAGGACCGTTGCTGGAGGCCTTCAAAAAACAACTTGGAGCGGCGACATCTTTTAAGGCCGCCGATTTGGAAGTCGAGTTGAACGCATTCGTGGAAAGCACAGGAGTTAAATTGGGGGATATTATGAATCCCTTGCGGATCGCGCTGTCAGGCAAATCGAGTGGGGTCGGCGTTTTTGAAATGCTCGAAATTTTGGGCCAGGAAAGTTCCATCCATCGGATCGATGCGGCCCTCGAGCGACTGAGACAGAATCAGGTGGCTGCTCAGACAGGATAAAACGGAGGTCAATCTCGTTTTACCTCAGCCGTGACTTTTAATGCATTTCAACATTCCAGAATAGACAATACACAAGACATGAATACAGAACAAAAATCAGTCGATTTCATTCGTCAAATTATCGAGAGCGATATTGCCAACGGCAAAAATGGTGGTCGCGTGCACACGCGTTTCCCCCCGGAGCCCAACGGATATTTGCATATTGGGCACGCCAAAGCGATTTGTTTGAACTTTGGCATTGCTGCACAATATCAGGGCCAGTGCAACTTGCGTTTCGACGATACGAATCCAGAGACAGAGGAGACGGAATATGTTGAAGCGATTATGGATGATGTTCGTTGGCTCGGTTTTACTTGGGATGGCGAGGTCAAGTACGCATCGGACGTATTTGATGAATTGTATGGCTATGCGATCAAGCTCATCCAACAAGGTCAGGCCTATGTTTGCGATTTGACGGCCGACGAAACGAGTCAATATCGCGGCAAGTGGAATGAACCGGGAAGAGACAGCCCGTTTCGAAACCGCAGTATCACTGAAAATTTGGACTTGTTTGAACGCATGAAGCAAGGGGAGTTTCCCGATGGAGCGAGGACCCTGCGAGCCAAAATCGATATGGCCTCTCCGAACATGAATTTGCGAGACCCGGCCATGTATCGGATTCGCCATGCAAAACATCACCGCACCGGAGACAATTGGTGTCTGTATCCGACCTACGATTGGGCGCATGGGCAAACCGATTCGATCGAAGGGATTACCCACTCGATTTGTACGCTGGAGTTTGAACAACACCGTCCCTTGTACGACTGGTGCATCGAGAATATTGGGATTCACCATCCGCAACAGATCGAATTCGCTCGATTGAATTTGACGAATACGGTGATGAGCAAGCGGCGGTTGTTGGAGCTCGTCAAAGGTGGCTTGGTCGCTGGTTGGGACGATCCGCGAATGCCAACCATTGTGGGGTTGCGTCGGCGGGGTTACACGGCTGCGGCGATTCGCAATTTTTGCTCACGAATTGGCGTGACCAAAGCCAACAGTGTGACTGAATATAACGTTCTGGAGCAAGAGATTCGTGAGGACTTAAACAAATCAGCGAAACGCGTTTTGGCTGTTTTGGACCCGCTGAAAGTGGTGATCGAGAATTATCCAGAGGGACCGGAGGAATTGCGCGAAGCCGTGAATAATCCCGAAGACCCGACGGCGGGGACTCGGACGATTCCCTTTGGCCGTGAGATCTTTATTGAGCGCGACGACTTTATGGAAGACCCACCCAAAGGTTATTTTCGGTTGATGCCTGGAGGCGAGGTGCGATTGCGTTACGCTTATTTTATCAAGTGCCATGAAGTGCGACGCGATCCGGTCACGAATCAGATCACGGAGTTGCGTTGCACTTACGATCCCGAAACCGCGGGGGGCAAGGCGCCGGATGGCCGTAAAGTAAAAGGGACGATCCACTGGGTCAGTGCCGCCAAAGCCGTTGATGCTGAGGTTCGTTTGTATGAAAATTTATTAGTGGACGGCGATGGGCAAGCGGCCGAGGCCGGCCGAGACTGGAAAGCCGATTTGAATCCAGCATCACTGGTTGTCAAGACAGGCGTGAAGTTGGAACCGAGTCTGGCAACGGCCCAAGGGGATGACCGTTTTCAGTTTGAACGTCTGGGTTATTTTTGCCTTGATAAAGATGCAACGACAACGCATTTGGTGTTCAATCGAACCGTGACACTAAAAGACTCCTGGGTCAAAGAGAAGAAAAAGAATGATTAGCGTGCCGCGCGTTACTCGATTGGCGCCATCGCCCACTGGGGGATTGCACCTAGGGAATGCGCGAACGTTTTTGATCAATTGGACGTTGGCCCGACAACGAGGCTGGCAAATTGCATTCCGAATTGACGATTTGGATAGCCCCCGCACGAAACCGGGAGCGGACCACGCGGCCATTGAGGACTTGCGTTGGCTGGGGCTAGATTGGGATAGTGAAATCGATTACCAGTCCCGGCGACTGGCAGAATATGACGCTGCGTTGGTTCGATTGGCGCAGGCGGGTTTGATTTATCCTTGCCGCTGCACTCGTTCGGAAATAGCGGCGCGAAGCGCCAGCGCCCCCAATGAGGGTGAGCACGAGTTGCGTTATACGGGGTACTGCCGCCCTCCCCTTCCCTCTCCGGTCAATTTTACGGAACTTAGATCCACGGGCGTCGCTTGGCGGCTGAGAGTTGATGGTCCAAGCGTGGAATTTCAAGATTCGATTGCCGGACCTCAGTCGATTGATGTTGAGGGACAAGTCGGGGATTTTTTGGTTGCCAATAAACAAGGTGTTGCCAGTTATCAGTTGGCAGTAAACTTGGATGACCACGCTCAACAGGTGACCGATGTGGTTCGTGGGGACGACTTGTTAACTTCGGCGGCTAGGCAAATTTTAGTGCGCCGTGCATTGGGTATGTCTGATGCAATTCAATACTGGCATTTGCCACTGGTCATTGGAAATGATGGTATGCGTCTTGCGAAACGTCACGGCGACACTCGCATTGCCCAGTACCGCCAAGAAGGAGTGGCCCCGGAGCGGATTATTGGATTGATTGCGTCGTGGTCAGGACGATTGCAACGGCAACCCATGACTCTGGCTGAGTTTTTAAATTGGTTTGACATCGAACGAGTTTCGCGGCAACGCATCGTTTTCTCGGAAGAAGATCACTTGTGGCTTCAACAGCCATAAGGCCCCCGCCGCGAGGGGAACTCATGCTAACGGGTACGGAAAAAAATGAGTCAAAATGATTCGTGGGTGTTCATCCCGGTAGTGGCTGCGAGCCGTTGTAGCCGGTCTAAGTTCCAGTTCGGAGAGCACAATGTCGCTCAGCTTTCCAAGCTGAAAGCGAGTGCGCTATTGTTTGCTTCTGATCGGAAGTCTGGTGAAATTGAAGTAATTCGCCAGAGCCAAAACGCTTACGGTTCGGAGAACCGAGCGACAATGTGGCTCAGTTTTCCAAGCTGAAAGCGAGTGCGCTGTTGTTTGCTTCTGATTGGAAGTCTGGTGAAATTGAAGTAATTCGCCAGAGCCAAAACGCTT
>JBGSIY010000544.1:0-3767 GCA_041742275.1 Pirellulaceae bacterium
TCGCTAGCGGGATAATCCGTCCAGTAGCCCTTGAAGAATGCCTTAGCGTCTTGCGTACTCGCGATCCGCGGCCTCGCTGCAAGTGATCCTACAAATACAAGCGACACCCTTTTCACGGATGCGTACTTGTCCTGGTTGACCGTTAGCGGAGCCACCCGATGTTTCGTCGCACATTCCATGACGACGGGCTCGTTCGGCCCGTCGAATTGCAGGTTCAACTGGACTGCGTTTTGCGATAATGACAGGCCACTTGCATCCGAATCAATATTTGCAGTCAAATTCTTTTTGGTCGGGTTTTTCATCACCTGCGCTCCTACAGCAAGCGGTGGAAAGGAATAGAAAACCGTAGGTTGAACCTTTCTGGTGCAAGCTATCGGTTACGGCTCGACCTTGGTGGCCAAGCCGTATCGACAGATATTGCGTCTGCTCAAAACTTTTGCGTCGGAGGCATTTGATAAAGATCCGTCAATTGGATCGCGTGGCCGGTTGTGGCCACTGGCGACATCTAACTCGATGGCAAGAACTTCAGAGTTGACCAAATCGCAATTGAGGAAGGAGGATGAATTCCCGACAAAGTTAGTATCACATTCAATGAGTGCGCGCAACCAACGAGTAGAATGACCTTTCTACTCCACGCTTAAAATGTCGAGTTTGCAAATTTGCTTTTGTGCTTGATAAAGGACGTTATCATGCGCTATAAAAGCGGTAGGGGATTTTGCCCCAACATAAAAAATAAAACATGGAGATACTCAAGAATGAAAATATCATTTACAGAATTAGGCATGTCAAAGTTTGCAGAGCTCTTCCCTTCACTGGGGAAAGCTGAAGGAACTTGGCCGTGGAACCCTGACCGACTTGATAACTGGGCTGCTGAATTTGGTCGGACAGAAAACGAATTGCACTCGGCCAGATATTTGCTGAAACTTTGGAATCCAGAAAACGATTGGACTTGTGGATACTTTGATCAAAATGCTGCCACGAAGGCTTGGGATTCAGAACATCGCGAAGCGTTTCTCAACGTCTCGGGCTTGACGACAATGCAGTTGAGCGCATGAGCTAGACGGTGGCCAAAGAATTAGTCGGTAAACACACGTCATTGGATCTCTCTCGCGCGGAAATTGGCGCTCCAGAGATAGTCCTTCGAGCCGGTAGCAATGCGAGATTTGCGTGGGAGGAATTCTTCCACGCGAAAATCAGAAGTGAGCATACCAGACGCGCATACCGCCGTGCTGTTACAAAATTCATGGAATGGTCTGAAGCTCGGGGCGTAGAGTTGGCGCAAATTTCCCCTGCCGACGTTGGCCAGTACATAGATTCCCTGACGCTCGCCGTCGCGAGCAAGAAACAAGTGCTTGCAGCAATTCGACACTTCTTCGATGGTCTTGTTACACGCCACGCAATCGCTCTCAACCCTGCACTCTCTGTTCGCGGGGAACGCTATTCAGTAGTCGAGGGTAAGACACCTGAAATCACCGTCAAACAAGCTCGAAAACTTCTCCAGTCGATTGAGGCCACCGACGTTGTTGGCCTTCGCGACAAATCCATAATTGCAGTTTTGATCTACACCGCAGCGAGAGTTGGCGCGGTTTCAAAACTGAGAGTCAAAGACTTGTACGACAGCGGAGATCAGTACTGCCTCCATTTCGATGACAAGGGCGGGAAGTCTCGGGAAATCCCCGTGAGGCACGATCTTCAGCTACTCCTGTTCGATTACCTAAAGAGTGTCGATACCATGCTCGGTGTCGCCGACAACCGCTCACTGTTTCTCACGACGGTCGGCAAGACCAAATCGGTAACAAGCAATTCGATGACCAGTAACGATATTGGCCGAATGGTAAAGCGACGAATGGCAGCGATTGGGCTTCCGAAAAGACTCTCTCCGCATTCGTTTCGTGTCACGACAATCACAGATTTGCTTGAACAGGGTGTGCCTTTGGAGGATGTTCAAAACCTAGCTGGTCATGCTGATCCCAGGACAACCAGGCTTTACGATCGGCGCAACAAAAAGATTACCCGAAATATCGTCGAACGGATCTCAGTGTAGTTCGGGAGGTTGTGACGCAAAGCCATCCCTCCCTAGATTGCTATGGCCAGGGCCAAGCTCTAAAATACCATCTTTTGGTGAGCTTCTGTTCCTCGGAGAATCTACATCGTGAAGCGCGTAGCATTGGTTTTTGCGTTGACTACTTCCCTTGTTGCTCATAGTTGGAAATGCGGAGTTGGTCAGGAAGCTCCTGCTGTCGAAATCTCTGATGAAACTGCGAAAATTGCAGCACGTAAGCTTTTTGAAGACGCAAAACGGAAGGCTGAACCCTTTGTCGAGCAAGGCACCAAGCAAAGCATTCAGGAGAAAGAGATCGAACTAAATGCCATTCGCCCTCGTGCCGAACAACTTAGACGCGAAATGCGATTGAAGGATATAAATGGCGGCATTCCCGGTACGGTCGACAACCTAACCGGAAAACGAGCTGGAGATGACGCGGAATTGAACGCGCGGGACGCGGATATTAAACGCATTACGGAGAGTATTGAGAAGTTAAAACAAGAACGTGAGATCAACGTTCTCAAGGCTGCTTGGCTTTTACTCAGTCACGAAAAGCGAACCCAAATCATCGATAGTGGATGCTTGAGCGATGAAGAAACAACGATAGTCCAGTCAACGGTAAAAGTTGAAAAGATCGATTCAGATCAATTCCAGAACTCCATCGGTATGCAGCTACGGCAAATACCAGCTGGTGTTTTCAACCGAGGTAGACAGGGCAGTGAAGTGAAGATCTCAAGTCCATTCTGGATGGCAGAGACGGAAGTGACGCAAAAGCAGTATCAAGACGTTACTGGAGAGAATCCGAGCAAGCAAAAGTCGTCAGGTTTCCTCGGGATATTTTCATCCAGTAAGTATGACAAATACCCAATCGACACTGTCGACTGGTATCAGGCAGTTGCGTTTTGCCGTGCTCTTTCTGGCAGGGATGAAGAGAAAAGTGCTAAACGTTGGTATCGATTACCGACCGAGGCTGAATGGGAGTACGCCTGTCGCGCGGGAACGACAAGTTCATTTCACTTCGGCAGCTTCCAATCGGTGAAAGGAACTGAAGCCAATATCGATTGGACGACGTTTGGCTCAAAGTACACAGAGAAGTCGCCTGTTGCTGTAAGAAGCTTTGCACCAAATGGTTTTGGTCTATTCGATATGCACGGGAATGTCGCTGAGTGGTGTAGCGATTGGTATCAAGAAAATTACTACGCAGAGTCGCCTAGCGTCGATCCAAAGGGACCGGCCATGGGCGAGCTTGTGACGAAGCGATCCGGAAACTATGATGTGCCAGAGTGGCCTGATGCGGAGCTGAAAGTAAAACGTGGAGGCGCTTTTAGTTCTAAAGTTGTTCAAGATGCATGTACGTCAAGTGCGAGGTCCTCCGGTGAACCAACCGATAAGTTTTCAATGGGTATTCGCGTAGTATGCGAGGTAGCTGACGAACCAAGCGGAATATTGCAGGAGCAATACCAACAGTTAGCAGACTTTGAAGCTGGAAAAACTCGATTTGCTTTGTTGAAGGCTCAAAAACAATATTACGCTGACTTGAAAGCTCTTCGTGACTCCAAACTCGAATTGGCGAAGAAGCTTGAACTATCAATCGCGGTTAAGCATTAAGCCACTTTCGCGGGCTGGCTTTGTGTGTGGTTACAGTTTTCGTGGAGCTGTGATGCCGTCGGTAGGGTTGCTTGTTTGTGACCGCTGGTTGCTGGGCATCTTGGACGAAAGCTCT
>JBGSIY010000545.1:0-3874 GCA_041742275.1 Pirellulaceae bacterium
TGCTTTCAGTTGGTTTCTTTTCATGTTTCGATGTCTGTCTCAAGTTGCATTAGATGGTCGCGACATCACCACAGAGGAATTTGACAGCATCCGTTTTTCGGCCACGATCAATCAAACGTTATTGACCATCATCGAAAACATGTTGCAGAACCCTGAACCGATCATGATGGGTTCAGAAGAAGTTTCAACTCACTATTTAAAGTCGTTTCAGTTTTTCACGTTAATGCGTTTGCGAAGATTTGAAGAAGCACGAAATTTATTGGACTCTATCGAATACAAAATACTTCCCGAGGCTTTAAACTTTTTCAGTGAAAACCGATCAGAACGCCTTACACGGGCCGAAGCCTATGCCTTGTCAGGTGAATTTGTCACTGAATACAAACAGGCTTTTGCGCTGGCCACCTCAACCAAAGGCACAGTCGAAAATTACCGGGAAGTTGTCAAGATACTTGAACCGGTGGTTGATAACCTGGACGGTTCCATTGAACAACTGGCCTTTAAGGCGTTGTTGATTTGGGCCAAAAAACAACTTGCCTTTTATAACGGCGAGGTTGTCAAACTGGAGTTTGATCCCGATTTCCTCGAATGGCGAGGCTCCAGTCTGAACGGCCTAAAATTTGAATCACCATCTGCCGTCGTCTTTGACAATCGGAATGGCGGACCTGGTTTGGACTTGTCCAGTAACGTCTACCCCGGACCGAAAATTTTTGAGGTGACGTTCGAATGGCTAGAAAAAGAGAAGACATCGGACGTCAACATTGCACTGCATCTGTGCGGGTTCTATGATCCAGGGGTTCGGTCGCGAACCAAATACCAATTCGCCGATATCAACTGGCATCCGCAAAATAAGTTTTCATTCGGATTGTCTTCGACAGGGCCCATTTATTCTTATAACGGGAAATTTGTAAAAAGCAGTCCGAAAATTCGCATTTTAGTCGACAAAGAATACATGGAGGTCTTTTCCGAAAACGACTTTATCTTTCGGATCACGTCACCCAAATTCGCACCTGCAGGCGAAGTCAGATTTGGATATGCCGCCACCACCAACCCGCGATCGGCGTACCGAATTTCTAACGTGGCGATTCAAAAGGCGACGTTGGGTCGGCCTCCTATCGAAGAGGGCCCCGACGCATTGATACAATATTATACCAAAGCCATGGAACAGAATCCCACCGACGGTTGGCCTACTCTCTTTCGGGGTATGGCAAAAATCCAATCAAAGGACTTGGACGGCGCCATGGAGGATTGTCATTCCGCACTCCAAAAAGGTGCCCCCATGGGACGCGTGGCATTTTATATCGGACATATCTACGACTTGAAAATGGATAAAGAATCAGCGAAGGTGTGGTACAAAAAATGCTTTCAAGCCGAGGATGGCGGTTCGACTCGGATCAATTTGTTTGGCGAGGGAAATCAGCTTTTAAGCAATTTGGCCACTCTACAAACCACATCCAGAATGCGATACAACTGGCTGATTGCATCGTCGGACAGTTCTGACCCCGCCAATGAAATAGATAAGCCAGGTCGACAGGAACATTTTGGCCCGAAATGGATTTATGAACTGCACAACGCCCAGCTTGGAGCGATCGTCGGCAATTTTCGTCGTTCCATTTTTACTTTGGAGAACATTGCAAGCGACATTCCTGTCGGTGCAGAAGAGCAGTATTTGGCCCAATTGGAAGCATACCGAAAAGACGACGTTTATCGCGCACCAACAGATAAACCGTCCTACTACCTGCTCGACGAGGCTAAGATGGCGTTTTTCGGCGGGATGGAGGATGATACGCAACTCGACTTCCGAGTCATGCTGAATAACTAAAGCATGAATCGTTATCATGACGTTTACTGGCGGCCAAGGTCGCTAATGTACTCGAGAGCATCGTCCAACGACGTGGTGGGGACGCCCCTTTTCCTACCGCCGCGATCGCACTCTCCCAGTAGCACTAATTCGTGGTAACTCTCATTTTCACGAAGTCGTCGATGCGCGCGGGCTCCTAATGTTCGGTCTTGAATTTGGTGAGCCAACATATGATGCTCTACCAGCCACAAGGTGCGTTCCGAAACCAAATCTCGTAGGACCTCGACACCCGAGCGAACATGATCCGTTGCATTGATTCCCTTTCCGACGTCATGCAACAAGGCCGCCAGTAGGAATTCTTCGTCATAGGGCAAGGCATCCACGGCCAGATCAAACACTTGCAAACTGTGATACAGGGCATCCCCCTCGGGATGGTAAATGGGGTTTTGTTTAACGTCTTCCAGGGGTAGAAGCAGCGCCAAAAACTCTGTGCAGGGATCGACCTTTTCCTCCAATTCTTCGACGGCGCGGTTCAAGTCGAGAGAGGGGTATTCTTTGGCCATAAATTGTTCGAGTTCGGCCAGAGACGCCCGCTCGATCGGCTTCCCGGTTATGGAACTGTTCATCACTTCGTTTCGTTGCCGCTCGACGTACACGGTCAGTTCAAACTTAAATTCTTCGGTTACATGTACGTGTTTGTAGGTACGTGTCACGTCGCCCTTGCGAATTTGTTTCCGCTCGAGGTCGTATTGCAGCCCATAATACTCCAGCATCCCCGTTACAGCGCCGACATTATCTGCAAATAAGTGGATATCGATATCCGAACCCGAACGAACATGCCCTGTGAAAACGCTGCCGATCAAACGAGGGTGGAAATTTTTTAATAGCCGCATCAGGCGAACGGCCGCGATACGCATTTGGCAAAGCTGATCCGTGCGGGCCGAGCCTTCGATAGTCCGCGCCAATGCCTGAACATGATCGCGGATCTCTGCATTGCTGGGCAATTCGCTGGGCTTGACCCAGCCCTTCACCACTGCACGGGCAGCTTTCATTTTGGCTTGATAGTACTCAGATTCCTCGCGATGGTACATTAACATCGCAGCCTGCCAAGCGATTTGGCGGCGGAGTTTCGAAGAAGACATTTTCGGGGCGAGCGAATCACTCGCGGGCGTTTTTAAAAGAACAGTTGAAAATATTACCCCCCGCAGCAAATCACGGGGAGCATTGGAACTGCTCATATCCTATCGCAATAAGGTCTCTCAGGCAAATCCCAGAATCTGAAACAAAGCCACCCGGGAGAACTCGGAATTCTGAGACGACAGCAGTGCCTCGATTCAGAACAACCACACGAGGCAACGAATCAGAATTCAGCTTGTTTTTTCAGAATCCGCGATAACCAGAAGGAAATTCAGAATTCGAAAATACAAAAAAACGCCGAACGGTGCGCCCTTAAGCTGCCTGTCGTGACAAATTCGAATTGCGTTCCGCCAGTCGTGTTACATCGGCAAACGTCAATTTTTCGTAGCTGATTTCAGCCGATGTGTTGGCACGAAGCATCAATAGACCTGTTTCATTCATGATCCAGGGAGCGTAATACCAGGCCTTGCCGATCGATTCATGCGACTCCGATGTGGCGACAATCACCAGGTCGTTCTTTCCCAGTTGTGTGGTTAATCGCGACAACGCTGAACAAAAGTCACCCGGCATCAGACGCGTCTTGGCCCCCGCCTTGTTCAATTCCCGATGCACGTCCTTTAGTTTGATTTCCGCCCCATGAATGGGTCGTCCTTCAAACAAATCAACGCCGTAGTAGTTGATGGCAGTAGTATCAGAGAATTTCTGCGCCAAGCGGATCAGGTTCTGTGAGCGAGTGATACTCGTCAGACCAAACTCCACAATCGATCGTGGCTTTGTCGACGCGATGACCTGGTAAAGACAACGGTCACCGACTGGTTTTGAAAGGTAACGGAGCTTCCAGTAACTCAATGTTGACAGTTTCTTCACGGAATTCATCTCATTCACAAACCACATTCCTGGATCGAGGATTCTTGACCTGTGGCATGGTGCGCAAGAGTC
>JBGSIY010000546.1:0-4753 GCA_041742275.1 Pirellulaceae bacterium
TTTGTCAGCAGCGGCTTTGTCGGCAGCGGCATTGTCAGCAGCGGCTTTGTCAGCAGCAGCTTTGTCGGCAGCTGCTTTGTCGGCAGCAGCTTTGTCGGCAGCAGCTTTGTCGGCAGCAGCTTTGTCAGCAGCGGCTTTGTCAGCAGCAGCTTTGTCCGCAGTAGCTTTTTCGGCAGCGGCCATGTCCGCAGCAGCTTTGTCCGCAGCAGCTTTGTCCGCAGCAGCTTTGTCGGCGGCGGCTTTGTCGGCGGCGGCTTTGTCGGCGGCGGGGTTAGCCGCGAAATCGTTTTCGCCACCGACAACGGCCTCGCTGTCGGTTTTGGCATCTTCGGACTGTTTGCCACTGGTTGCGGTCTCACCCTGCGTTGCCGCTGGTTTCGCCTTGTTTTTATCTTCCGATGTTTTTGTCGTTCCGTCACACCCGAGAGTCATGATCGACATTGCCGCCATGACTGCTAGGCAGCTCAACTTTACTGACCATCTCATTTTACGAATCCTTCAAATTTTAACTTCTAAATTTTATATGTTCCCAATTGAATCAACGCCTTCATCTGTCGATTCCAATGCCGATGCATGCCATCAATGCTTCCGATCACAGGAAGCAGCCTGCCTATTCGAAAGTCACTTTGACATTATCGAACATGCAATCTGTCGTTGCATAAACGGTTAGCCCTGGGCTGCCTGATTCATTGGGATGTGGGTCTACATGCTCAACAGTCCAAGCCTCGGGCTCGGCTTCCCCCGCTGGCCAAATCTTGCCAAACAGTTTTGCCTCTCCCTCTTCGACTCGAACCTTAAATTTCATCGTGTACCAAGTATTCGGTGCGACTTTAAACGGGGCGTCTTTTGCAATTCGCAAGTGAGGTTGCCACGATTGAATCTGAACTTTGTTGTAATTTCCTTTGATCAAGAATTCGTAGCGATTAGCGGTCACACCGATATTCGGCAATTGCCGTCGTTGTTCGGTAACTCGCACGTCCGCCTGAATCGTGTAGTCCTTCATTTTGGCGTGGCCCAAGAACACGGTGTGGCCAGGTCGGCCTTTCGAGTTCCCGATCCCACCGAAGGCCATGACTGTATTGCCGTCGAGATCCAGCGGTTTCGCTTTCACATGAGCCCGTGACCAAGTCGGAGGAACTTGAAGGCCCTTGAAGCCTTCGAAATCCCACGCCCACTCTTTCGTACCGTTGAAGACACGAATTCGAGCCGTGGCTTTAATGTCCCCAACCGTCACGGCTACCGTCCCGGCAATGTCCTGAGCTTGAACAGGGGCGGTCGCCGTATTGCCGTCAATTGTTAATCCCTCTAGGCCTTCATTAATCGAAAGTTCGGCATCCATTTTTTTGATAAACCGTCCGCGATCATCAAAACAATGGACCTCGTAGTCGACAGATTCGCCTGCGGGAATGATCACTTCATAGGGACGCAATTGCACGTGGGCGATTTTATCGTCTGCTGGCCCTTCATCCGGTGTTGCAACCACGATACTTTCGTCAATGCCTGGGGCCTCGCCGTTGCTTAAACAAATCGTGCGATCGCGTGTTACCAAAACGACTCTTCCATTAGAGATGGCGAACGAAGCGTAGATCTCGTCGTCCCCCGTCCCTTTGGCTGCCGGCAAGCGAACATGAGAGAGCACCTCGCAACCCGTGCGTGAGGGCTTCAAGATCCAAACGTTTCCGTTAACTTCCGTAAGGTAAATTTTACCATCGGCCCAAACCGGAGCACCTTTGCCCACGGTCCCGCAGTTTTGACTCCATAATTTTTCTCCGGTGCCTTTGTCTAATGCAAATAGGATCCCGGTATCTGTGACTACGTATAAAATATCGTCCTTGACCAACAGCGATGAATAGTCGGCCTTAATCCCATCCACGCGCCACACCACCGCATTATCTGGATCCGTCATGGCTTTGACTCCGTCAATACAGCGAACGCTTCCAAATTCGGAATTGTCTAAGTTATCCGCTCCGTGAGACATGAAGACCAAATTGCCGTCGACAGCACAGGTCGCGTTGATCGCGGCCAGGGACATTTTCACGCCCCATAATTTCTTACCGGTACGGGCGTTCATCGCGTAGACGCTGCCGTCGCCATTGCCACCGACCAATACGCGTTGACCATCGAAGAAGGCCACGATAGGTGTGGAATAGTTGGTGCCTTCGGGAGCTTCCCCTGGAGCACTTACCCATTGCAATGCCCCGGTCGCTTTGTCGAAGGCATAATAATAGTGCATCGGTCCAGGCCCCTTGGTCTCACCCCAATTTGCCGCCAAAAAGCTGATTACGACACGATCTTCATCGATGATGGGCGTTTGAATTCGACCGCCATACCCCAAAATCGCGCCAAACTCCTCACCCAGCGAATGTTCCCAAAGGATCTTGCCATCGGCATCATAACAACGAAACAGTCCAGCAACCGTATGCAAATAGACCTTGTTCGTCTCCGGGTCACCACACATAGAAGCCCAGCCTACGCGAGGCGAAGGAATATCGGTTTGGAAAACATTAAATTTGTGATTCCACAGGACCTCACCCGTTTTGGCATCCCAGCAGATTACCTGTTCGCGAGAATGTACTTTTTCAATCGGGTCATTGAAATCATCGGTGGTGCGGCAGTCGAGATAAACACGATCATTCATGATGATCGGCGTTGCACGTCCACCGACATCGGATTGCCAAAGGACGTTTTTGCCATCCAACGACCATTCACTGACTAAATTTGTCTCACGCGAAACTCCGTTTTGCTGCGGACCTCGCCAGGATGCCCAATCGTCTGCGCCAGCCATGCTCAAGCAGAATGCACTGAAGGACATTGTCAACAAAATTAAATAGCATCTCATTTTTTCACTTCCATTTCAAAATCAGTTCTTCACTCGATCCGAGTCCCTGTAATCTAAACCATTTTTTGCCTCGCGTCAGGAACCCAACAACAATTTTGGCTCACTTTAAAATGAAAAAAGCGACAAAAGTGGGCTTTTCTTCAAATCCTTTTGGAACGCCAACGAGTGTTTCGCTGCCAACACCGGCAACGAAAAAAATAAAAAAATCACGCAACCGCCGAATGAGCGAGAGTAAATTATTGTTCATTAAAAAATCTGATGCAATCAACTATCGCGCGCGTTTTTAAGAAAAATCATGGCACAGATATCGCGTTTTTTTCCATAAGCCGTAAGATTACGACCTACGGTGTCCAGCCCCACTTCCGGGCCGGGCATCGAAGCGGGAAAAAGGGTTCGATCCCCATCCCGAAAATATGACGGCAGACCAAACAACAATCTCTTTTTTTGAAAATGCGGCCCTCGTCACGTCGCACGCGATCCCGCCCTAGCAAACAATAAATTGAACTTAGGAATTTAGTCATCTATGCCCGTTTACGTTTTTGGTCATCGCAATCCTGATACCGATGCGATTTGTGCCGCAATTGCCTATGCCGATTTGCTGCAAGCCACGACGCGTCCCGATGCGTTGGCCGCCTGTTGCGGCGCACCGAACAAACGGACTGAATACGTTTTACAATGTGCTCAAGTCTCCGCCCCTAAAATCATCATGGACATTCGCCCCGATTTGGGCTCGGTCTGCCGCCGCGATCCCATTACGGCGTTGGATACCGAAGTCGTCTTCGAAGTTTATGAGCGGATGGAAAAAAACGGAATTTCAGCGGTTCCGGTCTTGGATAGCCAAGGTAACTTTGTGGGTGTGCTCACGTTGTTGGATCTGTTAAAGCTGGTTTTTGAAGGGGACTCAGACCCACAACAGCTGCGGAAAATCGTGACCAGCGTGGATAAAATTCGCCAAGTCCTCAACGGGGAGTTTCAGCATCGGGCGGACGATGAGGGACAATCCGACTTTTTATTGATGGTCGGAGCGATGAGCGCTGAGGGCTTCACGAAGCGATTGGTTCAATACCCGGCCGAACAACTGGTGGTCGTCAGTGGTGACCGCCCGACCATCCAATTGCCCGTCCTAGAATACGGGGCTCGCGTTCTGGTTGTCACCGGTGGTTATGAACTATCCCCCGGCTTGGTCCAATTGGCGAAACTCAATCGAGTCACCATCATCAAAAGCGCGTACGACACGGCCACCACCACTCTGCGGATCAAATCCGCACGTTTCATTCATACGGCCATTCAAACAGAATGCCTTAAACTCAATCACCTGGACTCAGTCGAAGACGTTCGTCTGCGGATTGAACGTTCTCGCGAACGGCTTTTTCCTGTCCTCAATGATCATGGTCAATTGGTGGGCGTATTGTCCAAGGCCGATTTGATCAATCCTCCTCGTCCAAAAATAATTCTGGTAGATCACAACGAATTTGGCCAAGCGGTAACCGGGGCGGACGAGGCCGATATCTTGGAAGTCCTCGATCACCATCGTTTGGGAGGCGGTCTCAAATCGACCCAACCCATCCGTTTCATCAACGAACCCGTCGGTTCGACTTGCACCCTCATCGCTCGGCAATTTCGCGCCGCCGGAAAGTCGCCGGCGCCCGGGATCGCGCTATGTATGGCCTCAGGAATCATTTCCGATACCTTGTTTTTAAAATCCCCGACGACGACTGACGTTGACCGCGAGTGCCTGCAATGGCTGGGGCAGTTCTGCCGTTACGACCTTCAAGAATTCGCCAATAACTTTTTCCAGTTGGGTTCGGCTTTACGCAGTTGCACTTCGGCCGAAGTGCTTCAAGAGGACTGCAAAGAATTCGAAGAGCAAGGACTGCGATTTTCCATTTCGCAGATTGAAGAAATCGGTTTTGA
>JBGSIY010000547.1:0-2084 GCA_041742275.1 Pirellulaceae bacterium
CTGTTTTCCCTGGCGTCTGCCATGGCATCAACGACTAAACCGCTAAGTATTAAACCTCTTAGTACTAAACCGCCGTCGAGATTCCTGAAGTTTGACCGCCAAATGACAAGGCCAATCAGAAAGGAACCTTTGAGCAATAACTGCGAGCGAAACCCCCTGGCCTAATGGAAGCAAAGCCTAATGGAAGCAAAACCTAGCCATGGGATTTTGTTAGTCCGACAGTTTTACTCGCGAGGACGAACGGCGCCCGTCAAACCCGAGTAATCAGCTCGGTCGGAAGTGTGCCACAACGGCTGCCCCAATTCAACGCGGCTACGCAACACTTCAATCTTTGCGTCCGATCCTGCAGGAGCATCGGTGGCCGAAAAATCATCAGTCGCTTCTGGATAAAAGTCTTCGTCATGACCATATTTCAAAATGGCCTCGAAAACATTGGTTACTTTTTTCTTGTTATTGATGTTGTTCATAGTAATAAAAATCCAAAAATTTATACAACCAGGTCACTTAATTTAATTACGAGATCCGTTTGAAAACGGATCGTTTCTACTCACAAACGATATTCCCATTTAATCCGTCTAGGACTTGTTCGACTCAAACTTGCTGATGCAATTCCCTCAGAATCAGCTCCATTCCCTCACAACCAGCCCAGTCAAGATTTCTCAACCACGCAGCCATGCGATCCTCGACATTTCTGACGAGACAAATACTACAACCGATTCCAAAACCATCATTCCGGGAATGGACCGCGAACCAATGCAAACAAAATCTTCCGCAGGGACAAACGCGTTTAATGGAACAGCCAATTTCGCCAGGTACCCTTTTTGTTTGGTTACCGCTTGTTGGGCTGCCTTTTTGTCGGCGACCCCTTCCGCTGGTGATCGCCTGTTGTTGGGTGTTCGTCTTTGGAGGAACGTCTTCGGAAGATCATGGGCTGTGGATCATCATTGGAGGACCATTGCTCAGGGCCGCCGGATGTTCTTTAGACCTGACCATCCGCCTGTCTTAACCGTCCACCCGTCGTCATCATCAACTCAACTAACCCACTCACCCAACTCAACCGTTCGCCCAACTTAACTATCTACCCGATTTACCATGGCAGGTTTTCATTATGAAAAGTAATTCGTGGCTAGGCCTTAAAACAACCGAAACCGCCAACGAATTCACAACCATAATGACAAAGGCCCAACCAAAAAGCAAATTAATTCGAGGGGCAATTTTCCGCGTCCGTGTAGAATGTTTCGCCAAGGTTTCCGCCTGTTCAGGCCCTTGGGAACTTAGCCCCTCTTCAGTGGACGCATTATTATTGATGACCCAGTTCCAAAGTCAATCTTTTGAAAAGGCACCCTGGTCACTTTCGCAGGGTTGCCTGCCAATTCGTTCTGACAAGCGAGTTGAGTAAGCTAGTGAAGATGTAAGCCCTGGTCTTATTTATAAAAACCGGACTCCCACAAACAAAATACAATGGTGGGGCGATTCCCATTAAGCAAACTTCCAAAGGATTGGCCCCAGCAGCCCACCAAAGCACCGCGACGCAATGTCACACGCCGAGATTGAACGAATTTCCGAAAAAAAAAGACTCTCCGCTGGACAGACCCTTTAATCAGGGCACGGCTGCGCCTATCCCGATCCTTGCAAACAGGTCCAATACAATAGCTGGGGCTTACCTGCACTTGGGAATCCCTGGACGACGGAGAATCAGTTGACGAAGAGCGAGTTGTCAAAAAGGTCATTCAACGACGAATGGGACAAACATCGATGAAACCCGAACTTATTCGATTCTCGCGATTTGGCAAGAATCCGAACGAACCGTCAGAAAGGACGGGCGGGGATTGGGGTTGAAATGATGGCTAATGCTCCGGGAGTGCATTGGAGTTGCTGCCGTTTCTCACTACACTGCCGTCGCCACCAAACCATTTTTTCGCGTCTATTTCTCCCGAATACTCCTGGCTTGGTCCAACCGCCCCCTTCGCAGCGGATCTATAGTCTGAGGAACCCGCTTAGGTCATCAAAAAAGCGAGGATACGTTTTCGACACGCAATGAGGATCGACAATTTGAATCCCCGGTATTTTTAAACCCGCCAAAC
>JBGSIY010000548.1:0-6194 GCA_041742275.1 Pirellulaceae bacterium
TGGCAACGAGTATGTTATCGCCCCATCAAGGTCTGATTTATCAGTCATTTTGCTTGCCCAAAGATCACGGCTCCGACAACCGGCACAGGTTATCGCGACGGGGTCAAACGAAAGCCCTTTTTTAGGACTTTTTGGAAATCAAGGCAAAAAAATCTTGGAATAAAAGTTCCTTGAGTTTTCGTTCCTAAGTGTCCTGGGCAAAAAAAATCTCATTACAATGGAGGTTCGAATGAACACCAAGTTGGCCGCGTTGGCGGTGATTGATCAGAGAAAGAAATAATTATGCACCCTGTGAAGACTTCCGATTGCAACCAACGCATTACTTCCGCCTCAGCGTTGACAGACAAAAAAAAGGCAAACAGACGTGTCGATCTTTGGCGATCTGCGGCTCTTTTGCTGGCGGTCATTTTGGCTGGTGTCGCGGTCCCAACAGCCACTGCCCAAGGCCAAACTTTTGCCGACACGATTATCTTTGGGAATTTGATCACGATGGAAACTGGCCAACCGCGGGCTCAAGCGATGGCGATTCGAGGTGACCGCATCTTGGCGATTGGTTCGGTTGAATCCGTGAAGGCGTGGCAGGGGCCCCAGACAAAAAACGTGGTCATCGATGGTGATCGAGTTATTCTGCCAGGTTTGATCGAAGGCCACGCTCATTATCTGGGATTGGGGCATTCGCTCATGATGCTGCGGCTCGCGGACGCGGAGACCTGGGATGAGATCGTGGAACGTGTGGCGGAGGCGGCCAAGGTCACGCCCCCGGGACAATGGATCATTGGGCGTGGTTGGCACCAGTCAAAATGGAGTGAAGCGCCTAAGCCCAATGTGCAGGGCTACCCCACAACCGAACTGTTAGATGAGCTGACCCCCAACCATCCAGTGTTACTGACCCATGCCAGCGGTCACATGAGTTTTGCAAATGGTTATGCCATGCGTTTGGCCGGTATTGACGAAACAACGCAACCCCCATCGGGAGGAGAAATTTTGCGAGACGGCAATGGAAAGGCCATTGGAGTCTTTCGCGAAACGGCACAAGGTTTGATTTCGCGAGTACATTCCAGGGACGAAGCCAAACAGTCAGATACCCGTAAGGCCGAGTTGTTTGCAGAGGCCGTTGCCTTGGCCGGACAAGAGTGCTTGAAACATGGGATCACCAGTTTCCAAGATGCGGGGACCAGCGTGGCTGACCTGCGTCGTTTAAAACTAATGGCTGTCAACGGTCAATTGCCTGTCCGCCTGTGGATGATGATTCGCGACGATAATGAGTTACTCGCAACCATGTTGCCTACCATGAAGGCGATCGGGATGGGCAACGATTTTTTCACATGTCGCGCTCTCAAACGCTCGATCGACGGGGCTTTGGGCCCCCATGGCGCTTGGCTGCTGGCTCCTTACTCAGACCTGCCCACATCAACGGGTCTCAACACAGCCAGCATCGAATCGGTCGAGCGGACAGCGGAACTGGCCATTGCCCACGACTTCCAATTGTGTGTCCATGCGATTGGCGATCGAGCCAATCAAGAGACGCTCAACATTTTCGAAAGGGCATTGAATGCAAACAAATCGACTCAACCTCGCCGCTGGAGAATTGAACACGCCCAGCATTTAGCTGTCGAAGATATTCCTCGTTTCGGCCAATTGGGTGTCATTGCCTCGATGCAAGGAATTCATTGCACGTCGGATGCGATTTTCGTTTTGCAGCGACTGGGGGGCATGCGAGCCGAACAAGGAGCCTATGTGTGGCGTGACTTGTTGGCGAGCGGCGCGATTGTCACCAACGGCAGCGATGCTCCTGTGGAAAACATCAACCCCTTCGCGTCACTCGCAGCCACAATCACACGCCAACTGCCCGACGGTCAATACTTCTTCCCTGAGCAAGCGATGACGCGCGAGGAAGCATTACGGAGCTACACGATCGACTGTGCCTATTCTGCGTTCGAAGAAAACCTCAAAGGGAGCCTTGTTCCCGGAAAATTGGCTGACTTCATCATTGTCGACAAAGATCCGTTGGAGTGCCCGGTGGAAGAGATAGCCACGATACAAGTGGACGCAACTTATGTCGGCGGCAACCTGGTTTACCAAAAGAACACGGACGAAAAATAGATTGAGGAATTGGCCCCGAACAAGCTTCTTTGTTTGGCTTTTTGCCGTTGAACGCATGACGCAGTACGTCTGCAGCTATACGTTAAAAGATTGAAACGGAATATTTTTTGCTTGATCGAAGGGATGAGACCGGCCGTTGGTATCTTGTCATCGGCAATCCTAACTTACCGAAACGAATCGTAAATATAGTTTTCCATTGCGTTGCCCGACCGTGCACATCGGGCATCGCTATGGAGGCCTGGGGGCGAGCCAGAAGGGATTCCCATTCTGCCGTCACCCTTAAAAACGAATTTTCACACCGAACAAAATATTTTTGGAAATGTAATCGAACCGCCCGTTTTCATCCGTGAAAGGGCTTAGGTTCATCGATTGCAGGTCGTACCGCAAATCAACATTTCCGGAATTGACATAACGATATTCCACAAAAAAATCGATGTCTTTCGTTAGAGCCCGGGTTCCTCCGACCATCCATTGGTAGGCGAAGTTGGAATCGCTGTCGTAATGACCATCCAATACCGGTCGACCAAAATTGTTGAAATCGGCATCGAAATGGGCGAAGCCAATACCAGCCCCAACATAGGGCTCTAAGAAGGGGAACTTTAAATCCACAAAATCCCAATAGGCGTTGCTCATCCCTGTAAATACATTCAAGTCTCCATCAATTCCCGCCGTCTGATTCGCGAAACCAGGGCCGCGGGAATACTGAAACGACTCAACGGCGTTGGTGCGATAAGCGAACTCATATTCTGCTCTCAGATTTCTTCCATGATAAATTCCAATAGCCGAACCAATAGCCACACCATCTTTCAATTGAAATCCAGCGGCAGGACTATTCACAATGGAGTCAAAATCAAACTCATTCGCTGAATTATTGCCGGCGAAGATGTTGATATAAAACAAATCTGAGCAGAAAAAGGATGTTTGCTTTTGACGATCAAACTGGGCGAATTCGAGCGAAGGCTCAGCCCAATTTTCTCCGATCTCAAGCGGAGGTTCATCAGTGATGAATGAACGCGATGGCGGCGCGTCGGTCAGCCGTGTTGACGGAGGCGGCGGTGGTGCGTTCCCGTTACGTGAGGACGAAGGGCTCGACTGAGTTTGCGAAATCTGCCTTGAGACTGTCGGCTCAGGTGGCGAACTAAAATTGATCGTCTCGCCCATATTCAACAGGTCGGTTTGTGTTCGCGAGAACGGATTGTACGGTTGGGCAGTGCCAATCGGGTTACCGCTCGGGGAGCCCGAATTCGGACTCGCTAATGTCGGAACCGAATTTTTCGGGATTGGAGGATCGGACAAATTTGTCGACGCCGAATTCGCCGGCACAGCAGACTTAGCTGGGTTTCTAACAGAATCCAAAAGAGCTTCGGCACGTGAGCTCGGATTGGCAACCGCGTTTTGGGGCACAGGTTGATTGATGGGGATATTTCCAGGCACAGCCGCCGGGGGCGGGGACCGGCGTTCTTGAATTCCACCGGGTCGAGGCAACTGGGCAGGGATGTCGCTCGCGCTAAAATCGCGGGGCGGAGCATTCAACTGGAGTCCCTTATTGCCTTCCGGTGACTTCAACTCGCGGCTCTCAGAAAACAGAATTTCAGAGTTTTCTTGCAGTTGGGGTTCTTGCAACAAGGGGACGGCATTTGGCGATGGCAAGCTCGTGCCAAACGCTGTCGATTGGATCGTGCGCGGTGGCTCTGAACCGAAACTTGAAATCTCCGATGCTTGATAGGCCTGTGGTGGAATCGGGGCGTGATCTTGTGTATCTTGGGCGGGACTGACGAATCCCGCTCGCAAAATGCCACCGTATTTTTCATTGGTCTCAACAAATCCCATGCGGTCGGCCCGCGGTATTTCTTGGGTTCCTGCACCAGCCTGAGACGCCGAGTCACTCGGAGGATTCATGCGAATCCGGGCCAAATTCTTGTTCGGAAGTGGCGAATTAAACGCCGGGTGTTGTAACAACGAATTGGGGCGCGGTTGAAACACGGGAACGTCGGACGGCTTTTGCCCAGGTTCAACTTGGTCCGAAAACAAAATTTTAACCGAGTTCGTCGACGAGTCCGACGTTTGGGCAAACGCTGGCGGAATCAGTAGAAGCGAATTCACCGCCAGGCAGCATAAAACGAACTTAATTAAACGCATGGTTTCAGGACTCCCTGGAATCGTAAATGTCTTGAGTTAGCCGAGCGTGGCATGTTTGGCTGAAAACGCTCGTCGCACAAAATTTGAAATTGTGCTTGGTCAAAGTCGCTGGTTCGCAAAGTCGATTTCACGAACCGGGGACTTTTTCTGAGGGCGTTTTACTATGGCCAGTGGATGCACGTTTTTGGGCGTCGTTCGAGAAGTTTCCGAAACGACACCCGGCTCAGGAAGGCGGTTTAGCAGCTTTTCCTACCTCGCAAAATGTCGATTTTTACTTTTTTTTAAAAACAGACTTGTTTTGTTAACGCCGCGAATTTAGCCAGATTGGGAAATGGCCCCGTTTCGCGATTCCTCGAGATTCTTACAATGATCTGTGCAATTTGGATGGTCTGCGGTAAACATTGGGTCGATAGCAGACGGAATGAAGTGATCGGACTCTCAAGACGTTTTGGGACCGTTTACGACGTTTGTTCCTAGGTCCCGGGAGCCGCTAAATCCGACCCCAAATTTCTAGTGGTGAATATTTCATCCCCGTATAAAGAAAATCGATGGCGCAAATACAGCAAATTCACCAGCACATTTTCCCCAACGGTTTGGCTTTGGTCGCTCAATCAATGCCATGGCTTCAATCCGCGGCGTTTACTTTAGGCTTCCCCGCCGGCTGCCGGTTCGATCCACATGATAAAATGGGTCTGGCTAACCTTGCCTGCGAAATGGCTTTTCGAGGAGGGGCGGAGTTTACCAATCGCGAGTTGGTCGAGGCGCTGGAGTCCATCGGCTGTGACTACTACTCAAGTGCTGGAATCTATCATGCTTTTTTCGGCGGCGCACTCCCCGCAGAAAATCTTCACCAAGCATTGAATATCTATTTGCGTGTGTTGCACGATGCTGAATTACCAAAGGATCAATTCGAGGATGGCCGAAACGTATGCCTTCAAGAGATTCAAAGTATCGAAGATGACTTGGCCGGCAAGACAATGTTGCAACTGAGATTGAGCCATTATGGGCATCCCTTTGGGCGCAATGCTGACGGCGATCTCAACGCGGTTTCCGGGATGACACTGGCCGAAGTCACCGGTTTTTTTCATCGACATTATCAACCGGACGGTATGATCATCGCAGTCGCCGGAAATCTCGATTGGGAGAAACTGAAGGACCAAATTGGCGAGTCAACCGCGTCCTGGCAAGCTGACCCGATTGCGATGCCGACCGCTTTTGGTGAAGCACACGGATATCATCACCTTCCCTTCGACAGCAATCAAACTCACATCGCTATCGCTTGGCCAGGGATACCCTACCGCGATCCCCAATACTATCTCAACCGAGCGGCGATTGGAGTGCTGAGCGATGGGATGAGCTCTCGATTGTTTCATGAGGTTCGAGAGAAGAGAGGGCTCTGTTACACGGTCAGTGCGAGTTGTCATTCACTACACGATCGAGGGGCCATTTTGGGCTATTCGGGGACGACGACTCAATCGGCCCAAGAAACATTAGACGTCTTTTTGCAACAAATCCAATCGCTGTATGACGGCATCACTGAAGCGGAACTTAATCGCCTCAAGATTCAATTTCGCAGCAACTTGATCATGCAACAGGAAAGCTGTCGTTCGCGCGTCAGCACATTGGCGGGCGATTGGTTTCATTTGGGGCGGATACGAACGCTGGATGAAGTCAATGAACGAATTAATATTTTGACCGTTGATGCTGTCAACGAGTTTTTGCAGGCCCATCCGCCCGGGCCATTTGACATTGTGACTTTAGGAGAACAAAAATTGGAGGTACGCGATGGAATATCGACAACATCAGTTAAATAATGGCCTGACAATTCTGGCCGAGGTCAATGACGACGCGTACTTTGCTGGCTATGGTTTTTTTGTGCGTACCGGGGCCCGCGACGAATCACCAGACATAGGCGGTGTCAGTCATTTTTTGGAGCACATGGTCTTCAAAGG
>JBGSIY010000549.1:0-2653 GCA_041742275.1 Pirellulaceae bacterium
AACAGCTTGAGGAGCAGATTCTCGACGTCCTCTCCCACATAACCGGCTTCGGTCAATGTGGTCGCGTCGCCAATCGCAAACGGCACATTGAGGATTCGAGCCAGTGTTCTGGCCAGCAAGGTTTTACCGCTTCCGGTGGGACCTGCCAGGAGAATATTGGACTTGTCCACTTCAACGTCGTTGCCTTCCCATCCTAGCGTCAATCGTTTGTAGTGGTTGTGAACTGCAACCGCTAACACTTTCTTGACGTTGCCTTGCCCAATCACATATTCGTTCAGCTTGCTAACAATTTCGCGAGGCGTTGGAATCTTCGAGAATAGTTGTTTTGTGGGACCGCGTCGACGCTGCTCCTGATCCAAAATGGATTGGCACAGTTCGATACATTCACCACAAATGTAAACATCTCCTGGTCCTTCGACCAAAGGACCAACTTCGCGATAGCTTTTTCGGCAAAACGAACAGTGGGCGTTTTTCTTGGCGCCGCCAGTTCGGCGGCTGCCGGTCGAATCGTTTCCAGCGGGCATGTAAGCTCCTTTTCAAGTCCAACCATTTAGGCTGACCTTTACAGTTAAGGCTTGAAAATCGATCCAGTCCGGCACCGTGCCGGCGATCGATGGTGCTTCCTTGCCCGCAATCTTCAAGCGAAATAGGTTATCTGATTTGCGATAGCAAAATCTGAAGTCGAATTCTTGTCGTCTTCTTATCCAACAATATGTAACAATCCGAAGATCATGAATCCTAGGAATGAGACGCAAATCTTCATTCCGACTGTTCCGATGATCGAGGTTTGACGGGGTCCGAAATTTCTTGGAAGTCAACTTTTTCAGGTTCAATCTGGGGGGCGACTTTTTTACTGACGGTCGATCGCAACCGCTGGTACTCTTCGTCATCGATCTTTCCCTGTTCTCGCAAAGCGCGAAAACCGGTGAGATGATCCGTAGGGCTCGCCTGATTTATTCCTAAAAACATGTCTCGAATCCATTTGACAACAAAAATGCCAATCGAGAGGACGATTGCCAAAAGTGTCAACCAAACCACCATTCGGGCTTCCCGAATTTCCGTAAGATCTGTCCAAAATTCGCGAAGTGAATCCAACATAGGGCAGTAACTAAATAATCCGAATCTTGTCTGTCGTTACGATTGAATACAGCGAGCGGGCTAGGTATAGCAAACTGGCTGCAACATTATAGACTTTTAGGACAAATTGGTTTAGTTCAGTTTTTGCAACTGCGTTGAATCACCGGGATTTTACGGTGAAAGATCTGTGTTTCCCCCGCCTTTCACGGTGGAAAACACGTCAGTTTCGGTCCATGGTACGCTGATTCACTCGGACGAGTTCAATCTTTGAGCAAAAATCCGCGTTTTCCTTCGCTTCCGGCAGCTATCCCACCACCCCTTCTTTCCCTTGGACAGTTCGTTGCTACAGGTGGTATGAACCCTGCGAGCGGCAAAGACGTCTCTGATTTGGTTTCGATGGCTATCGCGAGCAATTACTGTCGAAATACAGGAAATGCCGCAATCTCTTTCAAAACTCCTTGGGGTTGGCCTTATTATCAAACGGAATGAATGTGATGTTTAGCTCGGAACACAAAACCGCTGGGAACGGACTCATTCTAAATTTGTTCGCAAAGTTGATTGTCTGTGCAGCCATGGTGTGGATGGCATCCCACGAGGCCTGGGCGCAACCATCCAATCAACCCTCATCAACCAACCAACCTTTGGCACATCGTCCCGCTCCCATGCGTAAGACAGCCACCAACCTCACCCGGTTCGGAGTGCCATTTCAAATTACAGACCCCCAAGACAATTTTATCGAAGTCCAATTGTATGTTTCCCGAGATCAGGGACAAAGTTGGCAGTTCTATGGACGCCAAAGCACAGCCGCTCGCGATTTTCAATTTCAAACCAGTGGCGACGGAACTTATTGGTTCTCTCTCAAGACGCTCGATCGCGATCGACAATTACACCCCGAGGGTCCCGCTCAAGCGGAAATGGAAGTCGTCGTCGATACGGTCGATCCCGAACTTGATTTTCGCGTGGAGACCGATGCTGCAGGGCGCCTGGTATGTCGGTGGCGGGCCAGTGATGACAATATTGATCCTCAGAGTGTCGCGTTGTCCTTTCGACCCCTCCTGTCAGGTGACGACCGAGAAAATGCTTGGATCCCGGTCGCCTACCGACCCGTGACCGAGGCTCAAGGCAAGGTCTTTGCAGATCAATACGCTTGGTGGCCCGACACGCCTGCCCGAGAGGTCTTGGTGCAGCTACAGATTGCAGATCGAGCTGGGAATCGTGCCGTGGAAGAGAGGCAAGTCGTTATTCCCCAAACGGCGAATCTATCGCGCAACGCATCGATGGTCACACGAGGAACCGTGACACCCTCCCAATCCCAAACCAACCCTACGCAGACCCTCCCCTCGGAGGCTCAAGAAGCTCGCCCATCCGTACCTGCCCGCGATCCATCATCGCCGAATATCCCGTCAAATGCGCCGACCGAGGTGGAACAGCGAGACGATCCCTATGGCAAGGTCGTGGATGCCTTTCGCCCGACGCTACCCGGCACAGTTCTCCCGAACACCAACCCGGGCGACGAGTCTAACGGCGGAGCTACTAGCTCGGAGGCCGCATCCCCCGTTAGTTCAGGGACCAAGAT
>JBGSIY010000550.1:0-4596 GCA_041742275.1 Pirellulaceae bacterium
CTTGGCCAAAAATGGAGGCCTCTCAAAATCTAGTATTATCCACAACGGAGTCGGTCTCTTACTTTTGATGGATGGTGAATCGAGCCGCAGCGTTGATTTTTTCTTTTCCCTTGTCTCCAAAATTTCAAAAATTTTGAGGGGCCTCTGAGGCAGGGGTATTTGAGTTGAACCGCGAATAAACACATATTTTTGAACTGAGTTATTCCGTGATAACTGCGTATCAAGCGACCCCATATAAATGTTAAGAATTCTTCGTCTTTACCATGCTTTTTAGAACAAATCCACCATATATAATCGTGAAGTCTTTTTTAAGCTGACTAAACCACGCAGCTTAGTTCTTCGATTTCCACTTCTTGATGATTGTGAGCCCTTTATGGAAAAATCGTTTTTGTGCTTGATGTCAGCCATTTTGCTGACGTTCGCTGCCACTGGGCGAGCGGACCTCTTCTACTCGAATAACACGGGTGTTACCGACTGGAATACCGACGCCGGAGTTCTGGGTGGGTTGAACCAGACCATTAACGTTTCAGAGAACGAGTTAATCACTGGAATTTCATTCGATCTTAATGGTCTTACCCATTCATGGGTGGGTGACCTATCAGTTGAGCTAATCGCACCTGATTCCACTTCGATGATTATAGTTGGTCAGTTGATGGGTGGTGGTTTTTTTGGTGATTCATCTGATTGGAGTGGAAACTACTCGTTTGCCGACGGTGGTGCAAGTTTGTGGACAGAGCTAGTGGCACGCGGCGAATTCGAGGCAGTGACTCCCGGGGTCTACGGTGCGGCGGACAACATTGGCGGCATCGAGTCCCCCAATAGCTTCTCTGCAACCTTTGGAGGCCTGACGACCCAAGGAACTTGGACTGTCAATTTTCAATCAACAGCAGTCCCTGAGCCATCGGTATTCGGATTGCTAAGCTTGGGCGGGTTGGCCTTGGGCTTGGTTCGTCGTCGACGTCAATAGATTTTTCATTTCAACTTATGTCCAGAAAAGACTCAAGTTAAAATTCAATTGACCTAAATCAATAGAAAAAGGCAGGTTCACAATGAGCCTGCCTTTTTTGTTGTTGGAGACGTTTTTGTTGTTGGAAATAGAAAGTACCCAATGGCAATCCATTAACCACCGATAATGTCACTGGCCTTTTTCGTCCAAACGGCAGGGCCGCCTTGATCGTATCCATATTGACCGATGGTTTTCTCAGCGGCATCTACAAACATGACCGTCGGGAATCCCTGAATTTTAAACTTCGCTTGCAAGGTTTCGTTCTGCTGTTTCAACTCGTCCATTTGCTCGGTCTTACGTGGATAATCGAGCTTCAAGAGAACGACATTTTCGTCGGCCCACGTTTTAAATTCCGCGTGGCTAAACACCTCTTCGTCGAGTTTCACGCACCAATGACACCAATCGCTCCCGGTAAAATCGATCAACATCGGTTTTCCGGTCTCTTTCGACTTCTCCAGCGCCTGCGAATAGGATTGATACCAACCGTCGTCGGTCAGTCCTACGTTTGTCAACGAAGCGACCGGTGTGGCTTTCCCGCCCGCAGCTCCCGACGGATTTCCTGGTTCGCAGCCCATTGCCCCTACCAAACCAATTACCACTATCAGACTCAATGCGGATACCCAACCCCGTGAGCCGATTGCCCAATTTAAATTTCGTGATTCTTTCATTGACCTTTTCTCATCTCTTCTTAATATTTTTTACGTTTTGAAACACTTCTCCTCGTACTGCTATATCATACCGTTCTCTTTCCCAAATGGCCATATTATTGAGGGTGAGGCGGACTCAATATCCAAAGCGACATTTCTGTTTGTCGACGCCATTTGAACGGGTTCAACATCGCGTGACTTGCGGAAGGGCGACTTCAAGCAATTTTTTTTTGATTGACAACAGAGCGTTTAGCGGCAGATCTCGGTCAAAATTCTAATATGAAATTAGTCATTTGTTCGTCGCCGAACAACGGCATGCGTTTCATTCGCGCACCAGGCCGAACCGATGTCTTGTTGCCCAAAACTCCCTTCTGCCAAAAGTTATGATAGAATTTGGTTTTGGTCAGCCCCAAAAATGCGCTCCATTATTAGAGCTTTTTAGCGCCGAGAAATTAAAAGCTCAATCGCAAAAACCGGCCCTTTTGGCAGTTGTGCTCCGAGACCGGACAATGAATTTTTCATTTCGAGGAGTTGCTGGGAGTAAGCGGGAGTTCAAGTAGTAGGGGACTCAAATTTCACACAGGAAATCATTTTTTTCAGCAGGGCAGGAGGGATACGTTATGGCAGCGGGCGAGGATCCCAAGGCCTATTTTTTGTCCGATTTGCATTTATTCGCCAGGCGATCGTCCGCGACTGCCATGGACGCTGCCATCATCCGCGCGGTCCAACAGGCCCATACGTTTATCCTCGGAGGTGACATTTTCGATTTTCGCTGGAGTGAATTCCCCAGCCTGGACAAATCGGTGGAGGCCAGCATGCGGTGGCTAGACCGGTTAATCTCCATTAATCCGAACTGCCGCTTTCATTACTTGCTGGGGAACCACGACGCACACCCTAAGTTTGTTTCGGCCTTGGACCAATTCTCGGAGCAAGAACCGAGACTTCAATGGCACAGACACGTTTTGCGGATCAACCATTGTGTTTTTTTACACGGTGACATTGTGGACACTCGAATCAAACTGGGCCAAGATCACCATGAAGTGTTGGACGCCAAACGCTTGGCAGGCGAGGAACGTCGCCCTCCGAGACAAATCTCCCACAATTTGTATGATGCGGTTGTTAAGGTCGGTTTGCATCGCGTTGCAACTCAGGTCGCCCAACGGCAAAATTCGGTTTTGCGACGGGTCGCTGGCTATTTGGCCAATATTGGTTTGGGGACGGAAACGGGAGTGCGCGAGGTATATTTCGGGCACATTCATCGCGTATTGGACAATATCCCCTACGCCGGCATGAATTTCCACAATCCGGGAGCCTCTATCAAAGGCTTGGATTTCCGGATCATCGAGCCTCGTTTGGCCCAAAGTTCGAAATGAATCACGGATTTTTCTAATCAACCCTGAGGCCAACGATCTTCCCGCGGTGGACAACGCTTCAATTTGAAACGAATTTATGAAAAACTTCTGGGCTGAATTACAAGGTGCCGAACCCTTCCTCTGGACCTTGTTTATCCTGATCACTCACACAATGATCCAAGTCATCGTCGCGATGCGAGTGGTCATGAGTCGACGGGGCGTGGGCGAGACGTTGTCCTGGGTCATGCTCGTTTTTGTTTTGCCGGTTTTCGGTCCGCTGTTGTACTTGTTGATTGGCGAATTGAGATTGGGTCGCCATCGTGCCGCCCGGGTACGAAACTTGTTGGAGCCAGTCGGTATGAGATTGAGTCGCCTGGACCGACCTCGTCTGCGAGTAAACTGGGATGCATTGACCGCCGATAGTGAACCCCTTGCACTTGCCGGAAAAAACATGCTCAGCGTCCCGGCCTTACCCGGCAACCACCTGCAGTTGTTCGGAAAGTGGGAAACCATATTCGACCATTTAATCTCAGATATCGATTCGGCGATAGTCAACGTTGATATCGAATTTTATATATGGTATTCGGGTGGCCGAAGCGATGATGTGATTTCCGCCTTGGAGCGAGCCGCCGCGCGAGGCGTTGCTTGCCGCGTGCTACTCGACGCCCTGGGGAGTCAGAAATTTTTGCGAGGCACGGATGCAGCGCGTTTGCGGAGGGCAGGGGTCCAAGTCCAAGCGGCCTTGCCTGGCGGACTGTGGCGACTGTTGTTCGTGCGTTTTGATTTGCGACTTCATCGCAAAATTGTCCTGATCGACGACCAAATCGGCTGGACCGGCAGTCTCAATCTGGTCGACCCTCGTTACTTTAAACAAAGCTCAGGCGTAGGGCAGTGGATCGATGCGATGGTTCGCGTATCGGGTCCCGCCGTCGAGGCCTTGGCGATCACTTTTCAAACCGATTGGCATATCGAAACCAGCTCGAATGATGCCAGTTTGCCCGACCTGACGGGCGACCAGAAAATCTCGAAACCAGGCTCGAGTATTGTCCAGGTCCTTCCCTCCGGTCCAGCCCATCAGGTGGAGGCAATTGAACAAATCTTGATCACGGCGATCTACTCCGCACGAAAAGAATTGGTCATCACTTCTCCTTACTTTGTTCCCAGCGAACCGTTGCAAATGGCCTTAACGTCGGCGGCCCAACGGGGCGTCAAAGTCATTGTGATTGTGCCCGCTAAGGTCGATTCGATTCTAGTTCGATATGCAAGCCGGGCATTCAAGGGGCGTCTGCTGGATTGGGGCATTCGTATCGCTCAGTTCCAAGGGGGATTACTGCACACGAAAAGTGTGACTATTGATCGTGAAACAAGTTTATTCGGTTCACTCAATATGGACCCTCGTAGCTTTCGCCTGAATTTTGAAATCACCTTGGCGATCTTTGATCCCGTATTCACTTCACAACTGCGCGATCTGCAACAATCTTACATCGATCAATCAGAAATGATGGACCTGGAGTCCTGGCGAAAACGTCCCTTTCATTCGCGTTTGATAGAGAACACCGCCCGCCTGTTAGGTCCCCTTCTGTAAATGCTC
>JBGSIY010000551.1:0-3961 GCA_041742275.1 Pirellulaceae bacterium
TCGCTCATCGCGGCGGCGGTTGCGACCCCCGATGACTTCTCACCTGACTGCATCATGCGGGCGTGACTAAACTGGAATCCATCGCTGGTCCCAGCTGCACCCAACTCACCGGCCTTGTTGATAGCAATAAAGTTGACGTCGATGTCCTTGATGTCCATCTCAGCAGTTTCTGCGATGCGTTCGATAGCGAGCCGGCAGGCTTGTTCCGGAGACGCTCCCTGACGCATCATTTCCACGACCAAAAACGAGCCGCAAAATCGCATGACGTTTTCGCCCAGCCCAGTCGCACCGGCGGCTCCCACATGATTGTCAACATACAGACCGGCGCCGATGATGGGTGAATCGCCGACTCGGCCGGCTAACTTATATCCCCATCCGCTGGTGGAACAACCACCAAACACATCGCCTTGGCGATCAATCCCCACCATGGCAATCGTGTCGTGATGATCTTGATTGATCGGAGGCTTGGTTTGACTCTTCTTCCACTGTTCCCAATTTTCGCGTTGACGTTCGGTCAACAAGTTGGTGACAGGAAAGCCCTCGGTGGTAGCGAAATCGCGAGCGTCGCTGCCGACTAGCAGAACATGTGGAGTCTTCTCCATCACTCGGCGGGCCACGGAAATCGGATGGAGTGTATCGTGAATGGCGGCAACGCTGCCAGCGCGATGTTTGGGGCCAGCCATGATGCAGGCATCCAGTTGCACGAGTCCTGCCGCGTTGGGAATTCCGCCGATTCCCACCGATGCATTGCTTTCGTCCGCTTCCACACATCGTATGCCGGCTTCAATAGCATCCAATCCGTTTCTGCCTGCTGAGATCGTTTCAACGGCTGTCTCGCAAGCAATTTTTCCAAATGGCCAAGTGGCAATAAAGGCCGAAGCGAGCTCTTCATCGTTGCGAATCGATCCTGAGGGAAACCGTGGTTTCAACCGAGGGGAATCAGCCCAACCCCATTTCACTCCTAACAAGCTCATGATGGCCGATACCGAAACGAATTGGCGACGATTGAAACTCATGCTTAGTTTGCCTTTGTAAAAAACGGGACTTCAATTCCAAGCAAATTTTTGCTGCACGCCTTGAGTGCAAAAAAGAGGCCGAGAGATACTTGGTTCTCTCAGCCTTTATTTTTTAATAATCCATCGAATTTTTTGCCGGCAACACTTCTAAACCGTCGAGGCGTCCAACACCAGACCGTAACGTCCGAGTGTGGCACGCAGACTATTGAGTTGTTGGGCTGTAAGTGGGGTCATTGGCAAACGCAATTCACCCGAGTCTCGCCCCATTTCTGCCATGGCCGCTTTGATCGGAATGGGGTTGGTTGCCAGACCCAATAGATCACGACACAGAGGAAATAGTTTATGGTGCAGCTTTTGGGCTGTGGCCCATTCGCCACGATCAAAGGCTTCCAGCATAGCTAACATATCTTGGGGCACGAGATTGCCAACCACCGATACGACACCTTCGCCACCAATGGACAACAAGGGGAGTGTCATGGAATCGTCGCCACTTAACACGGTTAGGTTCGTCGTGGACAAGATCTGCGAGGCTTGATCCATTGATCCCGTGGCTTCTTTAACCATCGTGATATTCGAAATTTCTGACAACCGACAAATCGTCTCGGGTTCGATGTTTTTGGCTGTGCGACCAGGAATATTGTAAACGCACAGAGGGATCTGGACCGATTCGGCTACGGCCTTGTAATGTTCGTACATGCCTTCTTGGGTCGGTTTGTTGTAGTACGGAGCGACCACTAAAGCGGCATCGGCACCGGCCTTCTCAGCCCAACGCGTTAATCGAATGGCTTCGGCCGTACTGTTGGAACCGGTGCCCGCCATGACCTTGACTCGCCCGGCATTGTGTTCGATCACTGCCGAGATGACTTGTTCATGCTCAATATGCGACAGGGTTGGCGATTCGCCCGTAGTCCCGACGGGAACCAAGCAATGCGTCCCGGCTTCAATTTGAAAGTCGATTTGTTTTTTTAACAGTTCGAAATCAATCTCGCCGTCCTTAAACGGTGTCACAATGGCAACAGACAATCCAGCAAATTCAGATCCTTTTCGAGTCATTTCATTCATCCCTATTAAAAAAGCACGGCATCTCCAGACGTTACAAACAACGCCCAGCTTGGTTTGCAATTCGCGATTCGACGAAACCGCAAGTTCGTCAACTGCGTCTTTGGCATCCCGCGATAAGACAAAACCCCTGAGCCCTTGATGATAGGGGGCAGAACGCCGTTTTACCAGTGTTGACAGTCGCACGAAGCCGTTATATTTGAAATTTTTAGGATGGGCGTCGCTAAAAAATTCAGCGGACAAACCGCTAAATTTTCAGTTGGCTGGCATGGATGCCTTGCGTCCAATCCCATCGACTCGAAGGCATCAGCCTTTTTTCGTTCCCTGAACCCCTGTTTGAAACTCGCTGAGGATGCAAGCGAAAATAGACCATTCGGTTATTTTATTTCCCCTTGGCCCGCGTCAACGTTTACGAAAATTACCACGATGACTAATTTAGAAATTGCGAAACAGCTAGAAATATTGGCAGATCTGCTGGAATTCACGGGAGCCAATTCCTTTCGAATACGAGCCTACCGCAGCGGCGCGCGTTCTATCCGCCAATTGACCCAGTCTCTAGAAAAAATGCTCGACGAGGGGGCTGACCTGACCCAGCTGGATGGGATTGGTAAGGGGGTTGCCGAAAAATGTGTGGAACTGGTGCAAACAGGAAAACTGGCGCAGATGGAGGAAATTTTTGAGAGCGTTCCCCCGACCGTTCTCGACCTGTTAAACGTTCCTAAACTGGGCCCAAAAAAGGCGGCCGCCCTCTATCGTGAACTCGGGGTGAGCAATCTGGAACAGTTGCGACTGGCCTGCGAGGAAAAGCGCGTGCGGGAACTGGCAGGGTTCGGAGAAAAGTCCGAGCAGTCGATTCTCGCTGGGATCGCGATTGCCGTTCAGGCCAATGCCAGGATTTTGTGGGCCGAAGCCGATGAAATCGTTAGGTCTTTAAAGTCTCATTTCGCGGATTGCCAGGCGGTGCAGCGAATCGATTTTGCTGGCAGCTATCGGCGCGGGCGAGAGACCGTTGGGGATTTAGATATTGTCGTGGTCGCCCAGGAACCGGAGGCGGTTATGGATTGTCTAGGTCGCTTTCCCGGCGTGGCCGAGGTCACCGGGCGCGGGCCCACCAAAATGTCGGTCCGTTTGGCTAGTGGGTTGGCGATCGACCTGCGGGTAATTCCAGCGGAATCGTTTGGTGCGGCCTTGCAATATTTTACCGGCTCGAAAGAACACAATGTTTCCGTCCGTCGTTGGGCCAAAGAACAGGGATTGAAGGTCAATGAATGGGGCGTGTTTCGAGAGACGGATCCGGAAGTTTCGATCGCTGGCGCTGAAGAGGACGAAGTGTATCAATCCCTCGGTATGCATTGGGTCCCGCCCGAATTGCGCGAGAATCGCGGCGAGGTCGACCGGGCCAGACGAGAAAGATTTCCGCCGATGATCGAAGTGGCGGACCTGATGGGTGACTTGCATATGCACACGACCGCCACAGATGGTGCCGCATCCGTCGAGGAAATGGCCAACGCGGCGCGAACAATGGGTTTGAAATACATTGCCATCACCGATCATTCGAAACGCGTGACCATGGCGCGCGGACTCGATGAACACCGACTATTACAGCAATGGGAGGAGATAGATCGAATCAATCAAAACGCACAGGATGATTTTTTGATTCTGAAAGGAATCGAATGCGATATTCTCGAAGGCGGCGGGATGGATTTGCCCGACGAGGTTTTGGCTCAAGCCGATTGGGTGATCGCCAGCGTTCACTATGGCCAGAATCAACCTCGGGATCAAATCACTTCGAGAATCGTGGACGCTTTGCAAAATCCCTTCGTTTCAATGTTGGCTCATCCGACGGGTCGTTTGATCAATCGGCGTGAACCCTACGATGTCGACAT
>JBGSIY010000552.1:0-5230 GCA_041742275.1 Pirellulaceae bacterium
ATCAGCAACAGAGTCGAATCAGAATCAGTGATACAAAAATAAAATAACCGAAGAACCGCTCGGTAACTTTTAAAACTTTTTACGGGTGCGGCCGATCTCCGCCCCTCCTTGTTATTTAAAGTGTGACGACAATCCTATGGCTTCTGACAAACCAATGGCTGCTTCAGCTCAATCCATTTCCGAATCGTACCGAACCAGCCGGACCGAGTTTTCACACTGGAAGGTCTTAACGCCTTATCTGGTCGCGTTCGCGTCACAGATTCCGATGCTGGTGATTTACTTCCGCGACTTATGGAGCCGGCCTCACTATTCGTTTTTTCCGCTGGCGATCGTTGCTATGGGTGTCCTCACTTATTGGCGATGGCCCAGAAAGACGGCGAACCCGTTCCAGCGTAGCTCGCTAGGCACCGTCGCTTTAATGGGAGCGTTGCTGTACGGTTTAGGCGCTGTTCTCTTTGTTGACGCTTGGTTCTCTGCATTCTGCGTTTTCTTATTGCTCGTGAGTCTGTACTCACGCATCGTGGATAGTGAAACCGGAGGTTCCCAAGTTGCAATTTCGTTACTGTTTTTGATTTGCATTATTCCACCCTTCGGACTCGACAACTGGTTGATCACATGGCTCCAACAAGTCAGCGCCCGCATCACCAGTCAACTCCTCGACTTAGTTGGTTACGCTCACTACATGCCGGGAACTGTCATTGAGGCGCCTGGCAGCAAGGGGTTTGGGATTGAAGAGGCTTGTAGTGGCGTGCAATCGTTTTTCACTCTGCTTTTTGTGGCACTATTGTATGTTGTCTACTACCGTCGACCTTGGTTTCGTGCTTCCCTATTGCTGGCCAGTGTCGCGTTTTGGTCTGTATTCATGAATACGATGCGGATTTTTGTTATTCCTATCGCCGAGCGAGTGGCTGACTGGGATCTTTCCAAAGATCTTGCCCATGATATTTTAGGTTACACGGCCTTGATTATCGGAATGCTGCTGCTGTATAGCACAGACCAATTTTTGCTGTTCTTGTTTGGACCCGCGGAAGATTTCTCCGATGATGCCGGTGGTCTTTCCCGTTCTGTCACCCGATTTTGGAATCGTTTTGCCAGTGGGGCAAACCAAGAAAATCGAAGAAAGAAGACGAAGAAATCTTTGAACCAATCGGCGTTCGTCGTTTTATGGGCGATCGCGGGCCTGCTTGCTGTGGGCGGCCTATTTAGTTTGACCGATGTTTATAAATCACTCAACACTCCCGGCCTTAAGGTTCAGTTCTTTGACTCAAGCGTGCTGGTTCCATTGGAGAAAGACGCTATTCCGGCGGAGATCGAGGATTGGAGACAAGTAAATTACACTTATCAAGATCGATCCCGCGGAAGTGATCTGGGACAATATTCTGATACTTGGATTTTTGTTGCCCCAAAATTTGGATTAGCAACAGCTTCCTTGGACCAAGCATTTCCCGGATGGCACGAGCTGACGACGTGTTATAAGAACCAAGGGTGGGAACTCATCGACCGCAAAGTTTTTGCGGGAACTCGCGAAGGCTCTGATGTACGCTGGCCTTATGTCGAAGCGGAATTTCGTAACAAGCTGGGTCAACATGGCTTTCTGGTCTTCAGCTTGTTCGACGGCATGGGTGATGCCTACGAGCCTCCGTCCAATTGGTCCGCAATTACCTATCTGGTCAACGGGGTTTCCAACCGCATGAACAATCGCGTTCGCTCCCGTCTTTTCCGCGGCGAGGCCTATCAGACGCAGACTTTTGTCTCGACCTACAGAGAGTTTGATCGCGAGTTAAAAGATCACATTGTCGAACGCTATATGACGATCCGTGATCTTTTACGCGAGGATTTTCTCAAAAAGAGCGGAACGCTTTCTGGCAATAACGAAAACGGTTCGCCAAGCGGGCCGATCGATGCGGTAGAGCCGACGACATAGCCGTTGGCCGCTGCATTTTTTGCGCTAAAAAGCAACTGCCGGATTAGCCGAATCGGAATTCTGTTCGATTTTCGACATAAATCCCTCGCGTGTTTTGCTGACCTCTCCCGCGAAACCTGAAACAAATTCCGGCAATGCTGCATCGTGCTCCGCTCAACAATGCGGTAATGACGGATATACTGAATCGTGAAGCAGCAGTCTGCCCAACTCTGTAACACTCGAGAAACAAATGAACATAGAACTCTGTTGATGGAGCCCAGAGGGACGTGTATGGAAACGCGAGAGACATTGCCCAGGCGGTGAGTGTTTGCAAAAATGCTAGTTGAATTTATATGTGGCCTAAACCTCAAGCCGGCGAGTTCTTCTGTTCATGATTCGACAATGCCTAATTCCCGTTGCGGGACTCGGAACGCGACTCCTTCCCATCAGTCACGTGGTGGCCAAAGAATTGTTGCCGATCGGCCCGAAGCCGACATTACAATGGATCGCCGAAGAACTGGCTCAAGCCGGGATTGAACACCTCTGCCTGGTTACGTCACCGAGAAAAACCCAGATCCAACAGCTCTTTTTGGGAGACCCCGAACTGGAGTCGGCCCTCGAGCTCTCTGGCAAGAGGCAACTCTTGGATTCACTCTGGAGTCATGGGCGCTATGCGTCGGTTCGCATTTCCACGGCCATTCAGGAAAAACAGTTGGGGCTAGGTCACGCGGTTCTCTGCGGTTTTGATCAACTCGCCCCCGGCCCCTTCGTATTAGCTTTGGGTGACTGTGTGATGGGGCCCCCTGGAGAGTCTCAACTAACGCAACGATTGATCAATGTCTTTGTTCGTGAGAAGGCAGATGCCGTGATCGCCTTTGAATCGGTTTCCGCCGACGCGGTAGGCCGCTATGGCATCGCCGATCCTGCAACGACAGGCGACGAGTTCCGCCTTCGAGACATTGTCGAAAAACCAGACCCGGCGACGGCCCCCAGCAACTTGGCTGTCGCGGCCCGCTATGTTCTGAGTGACGCGATCTTTCCATTGTTGCGCCGTCAACAACCGGGATTGGGGGGAGAAATTCAGTTGACCGATGCAATTCGCGCTATGATTCAAAATGGCGGACGTGTTTTTGGAGTGCGACTTCAATCCACCGAGTCTCGAATTGATGTGGGCAACTATGAGAGTTTTGCAAGGGCCTTTGTCGAGTTTGCACTCACGAATAACCCTCAAATTCAAAGCATGGCTCGAGAGATCCTGAAAGCAATTTCATGAACAAGATAACGGCGCGTACCTTCGCTCGTGGTGGACTCCTCGGCAATCCCTCCGATGGTTATCATGGCAAGACGATCAGCGTGATTATCGGTAACTATTATGCCGAAGTTTGTTTCGAAGAAGCCAATAAAATCTCAATTCGCCCTGCACGGGAGGAGCGCCAAACTCACGATTCCATCGCCGCCTTGCATCGCGCGATTCAAGACGAAGGCTACTATGGTGCGGAACGACTCGTCAAAGCCGCCTTGAAACGGTTTGTCGATTTCGCAGAAGACCGTATCGATCCGATGGCACCCAATTTCTCCGTTTCGGTGCACAGCACGATTCCCCGACAAGTCGGCCTGGCTGGTTCCAGCGCCATCGTGATGGCCACACTACGCGCTGCAATGAAATGGTTTCAGGTTGAGATTGAACCTGCCGTGCTTGCCTCGCTTACCCTAAGCGCCGAAAAAGACGAATTGAAAATTCCGGCCGGATTGCAAGATCGCGTGATCCAGGCCTTTGAGGGGATGGTCTATATGGATTTTGGTCAGCATTCCATGTCCGGCACTGCGGGGATGGAGATCGGGCATTACCTCCCGCTCGATTTTCGAGGTCTCGACAGACTCTACGTCGCCTTCAGTACTCACGGCAGCGAGCCGACCGAAATCACTCATACGGATCTACGCAGTAAATTTCAAGCTGGTGATCCCGCGACAGTGGCAGCGATGTCCCAATTCGCTCGCCTAGCCGAATGCGGTAAAACGGCGATCGAAAATCAAAACTGGACCGAGCTTCATCAATTGATCGACGCTAATTTCGATTTACGCCGATCGATCTGCAATCTGCACCCTCACCATTGCCAAATGATTGATACCTCGCGAAAAGTGGGTGCCTCAGCTAAGTTTTGCGGTAGCGGTGGGGCCATCATCGGGACATGTTCCGACGATGCCATGTTTCAAGACTTGAGCCATGAACTCGGCAAAATTGGCTGTGTTTCCTTCCGCCCAATGTTGGGGCACTTCCAATAATCAAACCCACCCCTAAGCCGGGAATCGTTGGCCGAAGATTGCAATTCTGACCGACACGGCACCTAGGAGCCTGTCCGGGAACATCAGCCGAAACGCGCTAGCGTCCGGTTCCACGACGTTAACCGTGTGCTAGTGCACTTCGGCTGATTATTATTTGAGTATCAGGACAGACTCCTAGGGCAGCATCCGATCTGGGTCAAACAACAGTGGGAAAAACTGGCCACTCAGCGCCTCACCTTGTGCAATCGGCGGCACTCCCGCCAATAGGGGTTCATTGGAATCGCTGCAGGTCCCGTCGCGAACCACGTTTAAGACAATGGCTCGGCGAGGTCGATTGGAACGGTTCTCCTCGGAACCGTGGACCGTTAATGGGTGATGAAATACGGCGCTTCCGGCAGGCATTTCGGCTGCGGTGGGTGCATGAAGTTGAGCCCATTGCTCGTCATTCAAAACCTGACGAATTCCTTCCATGTCACCGGCTAACCCGGTGATCGGCAACAACTCCCACCGATGGCTTCCAGGAACGTACAACACACATCCGTTCTCGCGCGTTGCATCATCTAAGCCGATCCAGCAAGTCAAATGTTGCATCGGCTTGGTGCGAGTCCAATAGGAATAGTCTTGATGCCATGCCACCACACCTCCTTGTTTGGCGGGCTTGCAAAACAATTGATCATGCCAGAATCGAACAGGACCGCCGAGAAGCTGATACGCGGCCATCAAAAACCGCGGGCTCCACAATATGTCATGCAATGCCGGGCGAATGCGCCACGCCCCCAAGCCATGAAAAAGTATCTTGTGCGGATCAGCCGACTCATTCGAGTGATACTCGTACCAATACTCGCGCCCCTCGTGATCTGGTTGCATCACATCGGCCAGTTCAATCTGCAGGGCTGATATCTGCCGCTGATCTAGAACCGGGACATCTTTTAAAAATCCCGTCTCATGAAAAAGGGCGACTTGCTCTTCAGTCAGACGATACTGTTCCCACTGAGCCGGCGTTCGAGGCCATTTAAACAGATCGGTAATTTGTTTGTGTTTGGT
>JBGSIY010000553.1:0-1982 GCA_041742275.1 Pirellulaceae bacterium
GTGCTGAAACTTTTTATTTGAGTCGTGCAAAATCGAAACGATCAGGGTAAACGTAAGTTAACACCCCAAACACCAAACCGCTGACGGCAGCCCCGATGAGGGAAGCCACGTACCATCCAATCGCGAAATACGCCCACAATCCAATGACGCTCCCCAGAAGCATCGCAGCCGTCGCGGCCCAAGGACCCGGTCGTGAAAAGTACAAGCCACCGACGATGGGCCAAATGCAACTTGCGACCAAAGGTCCTGCAAAAAACAAGACGCTGGCCAAGTCAGCAATATTCGGCAACGCAATTCGCCAGGCAATTAACCCCAGAATCACCACCGCGCCCCCGGCGAATCTACGTTGCCATTTGTCACTCGGGCTCCACCCTGCCGCCCGCGCTGCAGGCAATAAGACATCATGGGCCACAAGATCAGCCGTGGCAGCCAACAAACTGTCGATACTGGATGCCAACGAGCAGAAAACAATAATGAAAACCAAAATCGCACCCGTTGTCCCCAGGAGCGTGGCCGCCACCAACGGCCCAACAGTATCAGGTTGGCTAATGCCAATCCCCAAGGCCGGTGCGGCTAAACCCAAAAATCCGGCCAGAATCGGAATCGGCAACCACAGTAAGCCGCCCAACACATATGCCTTGGCTCCCACCGATTCTCGCATCGCAAATGCGCGACTCCACCAGACATTGCTATGAAATATCTCGCCGAAACCAAAAAGCATATTATTAAACAACGCCATCAACGCTGCTGGAAAAAGGATGTTTAAGAGCATCGGCCGCTGCTGCCCCAACGAAGTGTGAACTTGTCCAATATCCACATGCAACAAAACCGTGATCACAACAGCAATCAACCCAAACAGAATGATCACACTTTGAATAAAATCCGTTCCAATTACCGCATAGAGCCCACCAAACAACGTGTATAAAACACACACGACCAGAACAATGGTCATCCCCTGTTCGTAGGGGATCGCAGCCAAATCTTCCAACAGTTTGCCACCCGCCATTGCCATCGAGATTAACCACGTCAAAGCATAAAACAATGAGATCACAAGAAACAACCATCCCGCAGTGACGCCATATCGACGCCTTACGAATTCTACTGCCGTAAATCCGCGAGGCATCAACCGACGAATTCGGCCAGCCATCGGTGCAAACGCGAACAACCCAAAACTAGCGGTCGCATAGGCCAACATTCCCCACACGCCCAACTCCAAGGCGAACTGAGGCGCCAACATGGTCGTGTTGCTGGTAATCCAAGTCGCTACGGCTGTGGCGGCTCCCAAGGCCAATCCGACATTTCGACCTGCCACCGCATAACCTTCATACGTTTTTGCCCGGCGTCCCCACCAGATACCGAGTCCAACCCAAATCACGCCGAACAGAGCCATCAAGCCGTATCCGATCGATGGATCGAGGATGGGATCAAAGCTTTCGTTCACTTTACCGCAATCCTTTCCATTGACATGGCTTGCAAATTTGAAACGACGGCACAATGTTCCGTTGCCCTACACTACAATACTTCACCTCTACGCCCTCCGATGACCATCACCACAAACAACGCAATCATGACGGCAGCCCCGATCGAAAATATTAAACCTGCCATCGGTAACGAATGATGCTGAACGATGACTCGCAACGGATGTTGACTGCTAAGCATTGGCTTTTTTTGTTCATCCAACGCCATAGCTGTAAACAAGTATTCGCCATCCACCAATCCAGAAACAAATCCTTGCGGCAATCGCCCTTCATAAAGAACGGTTCCCGTCTGATCGACAACGCGATACCCTCGGGCTTGTTTCGCTGGATGCCAGCGCAGGGTAAGATGTCCCTCCTTCAAAACGAGAGGCGCCCCGTTACTGTCGGCCGCAGAAGCAGTTTGGCCTGTAACGAACGTTAGAGGCTGGGGCGATTCGGACGCCAGACTGGATTGATTGTTCTGCTTACCAGCTTGTTCCGATTTGCCATCGATTACATCCGACC
>JBGSIY010000554.1:0-8717 GCA_041742275.1 Pirellulaceae bacterium
CTCCTTCGCTCTACCAGACCCTAGGAAGAATTATCGACCTACATCTTGCCTGATCGGAATAAATTTCCACCGAGGGCAACAATCCGTACAGTCAGCCCAATCGGACAAGGGGCTCGCTGGCGTTAAACTCAAAAATTCAAAATTTTTGTCCGGTCGTGCCAACGTTATCGATTTTCACAATTTTCAGAGGGGGGGCGATGAGGCCGGTGAGATGTCATGCCGGATGGTAGGGAACCGTTCTGGGCCCCACTGGCAAAGGGTGTCGTCTGCACTGGGATCTACTTGGGATATTTATAAGCCGGATTGTCGGGATCGAAATCGGCGTCGGTGAGTCCCAAGTTAGCTTGGATTTCGGAGTAGAAATAACGTTCGATCAACACCGGTTCGCCCCCTGCTTCCTGAGGCCAATCGAAACCTTCGTAGCCAATGGGCCATTGGCGTTCGAGATCAACATAGATGATCGCCCGATGAAAATCGTAGGGCTCACGACGCTCGGGGTGAGTGATCGTTAATTTCAGGCATTGGCGGCCGTTGACTTCCACGTTGCTGTCGATCTCGATTTCGCAATCACCTGCCTGACGATCACGTTCTCCTTTTGCAATAATTTGCTCTAAAAGTCGTTCCATGCCAATTTCGAAAATGGGATAGCGGTTGCCATTCATGGCTAGGGAGCCCGTGGGTTCGAGCGTGAATCGTTTCCAGTTCAAGAGGCCAGCAGGATGGGCAATCAGATTCCCGTCATTCCGGCCGGCAACCCAAATGGCTTCTTGCCCAGCCATGGATGCTGGTTTGAGAAAACAAGTGTAGAGGCTGAAGGGAATGGAATCGGTCCCTTCCTCTCGAGGGTGTCGCACCTTGATTTGCATGATTTGGGGTTCACGTAGTTTGCCGTTGTCCAAGCGGACTTCGTTGGACATGATCGCCGAGTAATCGGCGACTTCGGTCAGGAGTTTTGCTTGGGCCGCGCGGGCCACCTTCAAAAGCGGATCGAGTTTGTGTTCCGCTTCGGCAAAGGCGGCGTCATTGATGTCGGCGAGAATTCCAGGAAGGGGCGCGTTGTTGTTGGTTTTTGTTTCGGCTCCCGACGCGGAGGAGATAATGGTGGGACCGGCGAATTTAGGGTCGTTGTTTTCGGTTAAAAAATAGAACTGCCAGATCAAGGCGAACGCGACAGTTAGCGAAAGACTTAGAATACCCACGACCAAAATAAGCAGAATTTTTCGTGCCCAGCCCCACGGTCGCATGTTCTGCGAATTATTTGCTGGTGCGGATTCCGGCTGCGAAACCGAGTTCGGGTTCGTGGGCATTGGCTGCTGGGCGGGCGGATGGCTGTTTTCAGATTTTGAGGAATTGTTGTTCATGATGAAACTTTATTACACTGAGAGTTCAGGCGGCTGGTTGAATCTCGTGAGAAAACTAAATTTGCGTTTACTATCAAAGCCGTGAAAAAAAGTGTTGCGTGTCGATCGAAAACAGCATCGTGGTCCAGTGATTCCGGCTCGGCCAAACTAGGGGGCGCCAACGCTACCGCGACGTTCTGCCCCCCGCGTCCGTCTCAATACGGCCATCTCACTCAATGCGGCCATCGTATTCGGCCAACATCGTATTCGGCCAAAATCGTGAACGGGTCAGGAACGTGGAGCCGTTTGTTAGCGTGTCGAGAATTTCTCGACGTATTGCAGAATCCACAGGTCCATTTGTTCGCGAAAGATCCCTAAATTGACGTCCGCAATTTCGGTAAAATAGTTCCAGTTGAGCAATTCGCGATTGCGAATGGTCCCTTTGCCCATAATATTCAGTAGATTGAATTCGGACAGTGGGCGAACTGTTATTTCCAGGCGACTGTAGTATGAGCCACCGCGCATAATGTCATCCCGCGCCAAAGCTCCTCCCCAACCCCGATCGCCATACAAGGTTTCGTATTCGAAGCCCGGGATGTGCTGGGAGACTTTTTTTAGTTGCTCCTCGATAAAATCGCTTAGTTCCAGGCGAAAGGAATTATGACGATTTTTGATTTCTTCCTGAGAAAGGGCTCGGGCCCGCTCGGCGTCTTTCGCCAATTGTCCAAACTCTTGGCCGCGAACGATAGCTTTTTTAAGTTGTTCTTCAAAACTCATAGATTAAACCAACACGGATCTGGAGATGGTCACGAACGGGGAAGTGCCGAATCAAACTACCTTTATAACACTTCCCGTCTCTGCATTGAAACTGCTGGCATTGTCGCATGGGTGAGCCAAAACCGCAAAGGGAGACGGGGGCAAGTCCGCGGTTGGATTGCCTGGAAAAACGGTGTTTTCAACGCAATTGATGCGGTGAATTGCCTAATTCACCCAGCATTGGCATTGTCAAAAAAGCGGATCATTCGTAAGCTGTCGGATTCACGGCGGAAGGGATCCGCCGAGCCAATTCATGCTTTCGACCCGAGGCGTGAATATTCCAAAGGGGGGCCGCCAGGGGCACGTTGCTGACGTGCGAATGGGCGTGGCCTTTTTCGAGTTTACTTGTTCAAAATTGGTTGTCGCTCCATTGAAAGCGTTGACCACTAGAAGGAGTTTGTGCGTGATAGTCGCCGCATCAACCGCTTGTTTTCCTGATTTGTCGTTCGAAGAAACCGTAGAAAAAATCGCTGACCTGGAATACTCCAGCATTGAAATTGCCATACACGAAGATGGCCATCATGTGCGGCCCAGCGATGTGATGGCGAATTTGGATCAAGCGATATTGACTTGCAATTCCATTCGGAGGCTGAATCTGACGGGATTCAGTTTGCGATTTGGCGTCGAGGGAGAAGAGTTTTTTGAGCAGTTCTCTAAATGTTGTCAGTTGGCCAAGGCGACGAAGGTAGTGTGTCTCACTGTCGATAGCGGTGTGCATGGTACGCCATTTAACGAGGAAGTCGAACGATTCAAACGATTGGCTTCCATCGCTGAATCCCACGGCGTCCGCGTCGGCATGCGCAGTCAAGCGGGGCATTTGTCGGGCGATGTGGATCAAGTTTCTGTGATATGTGGGCATGTCAAGGGCGTGGGGTTGGCATTGGATCCCTCGCAGTATATTTACGGCACCGACCGGCCGGGGAACTATGACAAGCTGTTACAATACGTGCAAAATGTCTATCTCCGCGACTCAACATCGGAACAAAAGCAAGTTCGGGTGGGTCAGGGCGTGATTGATTTTGGAAAATTGATCAATCAATTGGTGCAGCTCCGCTATCAACGAGCCTTGGTTGTGGAAATCGTTCCATTACCCGATGTGGACCACATGGGTGAAATGCGGAAGATGCGGTTGTTGTTGGAAAGCCTGCTGTTGTAAATCGCAACGCGAATTTCGGTGCCGCAAATTTTGGGACTTTTGGTGTCGAAATTCAGATGCCATCCACTTTTTGACCATAAACCGTTGAGAACTCGAGTGCGCAGGAGCAAGCGTGCGCAGGGACACGAGCAAGCGTGCGCAGGGAAAGGCGAAATTGTTTATGCTTCTGGCCAGCGTTCGAGTTGAACGGGGTTGGGAGAGGCGGGATCGGTCACTCGCAGCACAGCCCGACCACTTAGGACATCATCAAATAGCTCGCTGACCAACGGAGCTCGCCAGCCTGAAAGGAGTGCGGGTTGGGCGTCGTCGACGGGTTGTCCCATTTTCCAAGCGGCCAGGTTGCGAATTTCCTGTGCCGTGGCGATCAGGCCTGGCGCGATCTTCTTCTCGTGGCAGACCAAATTCAAGCTGGTCGTGAGGAACTGACCTAGAATACCGATGCTGGCCGACGGGAAGGTGGAAATTTTTTCGGGAAGTTGTGAATCGGGCAAGCCATTGGCTGCGTCTACGACGGCTGAGATTTCCGGAAGGAGTTTGGCGTTGACGCGTTGCGACAGACCACGGATGGCAGTCAAGCGTTGGATGGGGGCTTCGCCTCGTTTGGCAATTTCCAACAGCAAATCGTCGGGCAAAACCTTGCGGGCCGACCTTTCGCGATTTTGGGCGACAGTATCGCGCCAATGAAAAAGTTCCCGGACGATCGCCAATTCCCGGGGGCGTAATTTAGCTAGACCCGATAGCCGTTGCCATTGGGGTTCGGACTCGATCTTTTCCAAACGAGATTGCCACGTGTCGATTTCTTCGAGATACCAAGAATTGCGATCGAGTTTATTGAGTTGCTTCCAGAGGTTCGCGTACAGAGGTTGGAGAAATTCAACATCCTGCAAAGCATATTGGATTTGTTTCGTCGAAAGCGGTCTCAAATGCCAATCGGTTCGCGTTTCACCTTTATTCAATCGCTTTCCCAAAATTTGTTGGACCAGCGAGCCGTAGGCGGCCGGGTATTCATAGCCCAAGAAGGCGGCGAGGATCTGTAAATCAATCAAATTCTTGGGACGTTTTCCCATTTCGCGGAAACAAAACAGGAACTCCTCTCGGGCGGCGTGGGCAATCGTGGTCTGGACATTGTTGCAGATCAGATCCCAAAAAGGTCGAATATCGGCAATGGCCAAGGTATCGATAATGGCCAAAGCGTCGGGCGTGGCGACCTGCAATAAACAGAGTTGGGGGCGGTAGCGATTTTCCGAGACAAATTCGGTGTCAAACGCCAGAAATTCCGCACCGGCAGCCCGGCGGCAGAAGTCCGCAAGTTGCTGTTTGTCCAAAATATGTTCGAATCCAACTTCGGGCATTCCGAAATTCGCCTTTTTTGAAGTAAGTCCATGCCCGTCGGGACACTCTACCCCCCAAATATCCGATGATATCGCTATGATGGCTCAGAGATAGCTCAGAAAGCCGATCGTCGTCTTGCCGGGGCGTGAACTGTTTGGAAAAAAGGTTAACTTTCAAAAGTGTTTTTGAAAAGTAGTAGGTCATGAACTTGAGATCCGTCCCATCGGGTGCAACTGCGTCAGGGAGCCCGATTCAAGCTGCAGAAAAAGTCGAGTTCACTGATAGGGCGGTTGAGACTCCCGACGAAACCCAATCTCTTGCTCCTCAACTTTTGGTCAGCTTTCGCTCATTGGAGGAACTGAACGACGCGATTGTGTCCCAAGTCGATCTTATCGACCTCAAGGAACCACAAAACGGTCCTCTGGCTCCCGTTTCTGTCGCGACCGTCGTTCGGGTCCACCAATGGCTTGCCGGGCGTAAGCCGCTGAGTGTGGCTTTGGGGGAACTCGTCGACTATCAAGAAGCGAATTTTGAAGCTCATTTAAAATGCGCAGGTTTTGCGAAGCTGGGTTTGGCTGGGATCCGCTCTCTGGCCAATGGGGAACGTATATGGGGTGCGGCGATGGATTCGTTCCCGCAGACGGTGGCGGCCGTCGCCGTGGCCTACGCTGACTTTGCCTCTTGCGATTCTTGGGAACCCGAGTTGGTTTTGGAAATTGCAGAAAAACGAGGATGGCACTATTTTTTGCTGGACACCTTCGACAAACAACGAGGCTCGGTGCTCAGCCACCTGGATGTTACTCGGTTGCGGCGGTTGAGTGAGCGGGCGCGGCGTGCCGGAATTTCCTTTGCTTTGGCAGGTTCCCTGCGGCACGAACATTTGATCGATTTTGTGGGATGGTTTCCCGAGATCATTGCCGTGCGCGGCGCTGTGACACGCGGGGACCGGTCGTCTGCCATCGATCCAGATAAAATCGAAGACTTCCAGCGATTTCTTGCTGATCGCCGTTGCCTCTTGCCCGCCAGTCTCACTCGGACTCTGCGAAACGGGACTCCTCTCGGATCTTGATCGTTAACCATGGTAGCGAAATTGAATCTTCACCTCGCGCAGTTTGAATGCGAGCGCACAGCTGCAGAGAATTCGCAGACGAAAAGTCCCAGAACAACTCGCCCACAGAGGTCGTTGTGCCCCTTCCAATTCGTGTTGCAGGGCTCGCGAAGAATCTGGCCTGAAACGAATTTCCTAGCCGCGTTTGGGCTTAAACCGGCGGAGTCGGTGATCTTAGGATTGCGCGGGTCACTGCTGACCATTGTATTGGAGACCCATATCGGGACCATTCCTATTACTACGTTGCGATGCCACATGGGAAGTCGTCAATTACAAACATTCACCCAGTTGATTGGAAAACGGAAACACTCGGGGAGTCGGTCATCGGGCCAAGTTCATATTGCTGTTGTTGATTTCAAATGCCTAGATTTAAAGGGGAGGATTTTCCGAAAATATTCTCTGCTTTTTTGAAAGAAGGTTCTTTCGGTGTGAGAGTTTGATGAGCCAAACTTGTTGTGGAAACACGCAAGGTACTGAGATGCAGAAAATATTGAGAACGGAGTGGTACCGGTTGTCAAAAAGTGTAAAAATGGTGGCACAACCTGCCGCGGAAACGTTAAGTTATGTACTTCGCAGAATTCATCATTGGATTGAGCCTCGATAACCATTCGCAAAAGAGTCCCCTATGAGTGACGACAACGATTTATCTAACGACGATGGTCTCAATCGCGAAAACGAGATCTTTGATGCGCAGGTCGTTGAATCCCACGATCCCGGTCCCCTCGATAAGGCGGAAAACTTTTCTCAGTCGCCTTTTTCACCAAGCGATGCTGTTTATCACGCACCGCCTGTCAGCAATCGGAAAGTTTTGATCGGTCTGGGGATTGGGTGCGGTGTATTGGCTGTCTTTTTAGGAGCCGGAATTGTTCTGGCAATTTGGTTGGCTAATCAGATTGGTCACAGTGTCGCTAATCCGCGTTCACCTTGGTCGTCAACAACATCGTCGCTGCGGGGCTCTGCTGGGAAAAACCCACCCGTAATTTTTCAACTTGGCAACGACGATGTCGCCCGTTATGAAACGCAAGATGAGCGGTATTCCGCTTGTCGCGAGGCATTCAATTCTCCAAAATTACCGACCGACCCCTTGCCCGGATCACCGGCGTTTCAGGCCCACGAATTAATTAACAACATTCAATCGACTTTTCGTGACGAGGGTCGTGCATCAATAAATCATTTTTTAGACAAACAGCGTTTTTTGGTTCGAGCCCAAAATGCTTTTATTGCCAAGAACCAAGTCAAGGTTTCTGAGGTCAATTTAGCAGTGCATGCAGGATCCTTTTTCGATGATGAGGTTTGGTTCCATACAATGACGCTGCACCAACTGGAGGAGATTGCCGACAAATCGGGGCATTTTCGCTTGTATGTATTTGGGGAAAATGAAAATCAACAGATTGAAGTGGAAGCCATTATTTGGTGCGTGAAAGAGAACGATTCGTCTTGGCTCGTCTACGACTGGGAACGACTGGATATGGGTTACGTTGAATCTGAATTGGCGGCCATTTCGGCATCCGATAATTCCTCTCGGACGTCAGAGGTGATTTTTAACAATATTAGTGCCGCGACATCGTCGATCGACACTGGAAATAAACACGCCGCCGCCGCAAATTTACTGACGAATGACGATTTAAATCGAGTCATTCCCCAATCGCGAAAATGGCTAAGCTATTCGCTCACGCTTCAAGGCTATATTTGGAATCAAATCGATTGCCCTGAGAAGGCGATCCAGCAGTTTCGGGCATCGCGTGAGTCGGACCTAATACCCGGGACTTATTTTGGTGAGGCGGCCGCCTACATGAGGTTGGAGGATTATCCTGCAGCGTTGGTTGCAATCAACCAATACATTGATTTGCTGGGTATCAGCCCGAGTTCTCTTGGGTTGAAGGTGGAAATCCTCAAGGCACTAGGGGAAGGCGAGCAGGTGGCCGAGGCTTATTTGCAATGGCATTCGCTGGAACCTCAGGCCGACTATTATTTAGTCGATGTTTTGACTTCCTATCTCGACGATCCTGAAAAAATTAGGCAATTCCTGGAGGCAACGGTACAGAGTTTGGAGGATTGCCGACGGTTATATGAATCGGCTTATTTCAGTGCTCAGAGCTATCACAAGCTTCAGCAATTGCAGGCGTTTCTACGCGATACCCAGCGATTCAAAGAAGAGGCTGGGTTCGCGTTGTTAGACGCTGAGTTAACAGCGCAGTTGCATCAGTTGGCTGGTGAGGTCGACGCGGCGGCCGAGATATATCGTACTTGGCTGAAATCGAGCGACCTGCTGGAAGAGGATCGTGATCGATTGATCACTGCCCTGTTGAACCTGTCACCTTATTTCGCTGACATGCAAATGTTGCGAGGAGACGCTGTGAGTGACGCCGAGACGCTGAGCTTTTTTGAAGAGCAATTGGACTACGACTTCGATGTTTATTTTAATGATCTGGATCAAGTGTGGCTGAATGCTTACTTGCAGGAACATCCCAATGATTTTCAGGCCATGTTCTTGCGCGTCAACGTGTTGCTTCAGAAAAACCAGCAAGCGGAAGCTGTCGAACTACTCGAACGGATGCAAGAAATCTTGAAAAAAGACCCGTCGGTTGTTGAGAATCCCGAAGAAAAACAAAAAGAATTGCAACGGTTGCTTGCCAGCGAATATCTACGTCTCGAGCGTTTCGCGGATGCCTTGGGAAACAATCAAGAACCTTGGTTCATAAACCAAATTCTCGCGAGAGCATTCGACACGAAAGACTTGGCCAAGCTGCAAGAGCTGGATAGGCTGGCAAGTAAGAACACCAATTTTCAACGTTCGCACAAACAAATGATTAAAGGAATGATTGCTGCCGCTTCGGGCAATAAAAACGCGGCCTTTCAAGCCTTCAAGCGGGCGTTGTCCGATGAGGATTCGAGTTTGGAATGGCTCTTGCGGGAACAGTTGATCAACCGAGTCGTCGTGGAGCCGACTCCAGAAAATATGCGG
>JBGSIY010000555.1:0-2325 GCA_041742275.1 Pirellulaceae bacterium
TCCGTCTGCAAGTTTTGCAATAAAATATTGAGATCAGGATTGGTGGTCACCTCGAGGCGCCGGGGCAGAAGAAGAACTTGCTCCAAAGCAATGGGCCCGTCGCCGCTGACCGTGGGCATAACTTCCATTCCTCCCGAGAACGCCAAGGCTAAATCTGAGGTAGCTAAAATATTGTGAATCGACGCAGCGGGAACCCAGGCGTTGCTGACCACAAAACCTTGTTCCGCTCCCACTCGAACAAAGCGCATGATGCCGTCAACCATATTATCAAAACGTTGGCGCGCGGAATTCCAATAAGAATTGCTGGGCAGGGAGGCAGCAAAGTCAATGATTCTCTGAGAGGAGGTCTTTAGACCAGACCACACCACATCAATCAACTCTTTGGGTTTAATATCCGTAGAATGCTCTAACGTCAGTTCGAGGTAAGCTTCATTTTGTTCAAAATGCAGACTCAACAGGCCGCCCCGCACATACTCGTTCATTACCTCCCGGATCGATCGATTGACAACCGACCACCGGCCACTCATCAGGGACTGTCCCTGATCGTTAAACAGGGCACTCGATAAAAACATGACATTGAAATGCCGATCGCCGTCCACGCGTTTGGCAATGGTAGCCATGACTCCATCGAGAGAATTTGTCGTGCCCATCTGAATCGCTTCTGTCAACAAACTTTGGGGAGCCATCACGAATCCGCTGACGAGTTGACCTTCACCCGCAGACGAAATAGGCCAGAAAAGATGCTCTCCTCGCACATAGGCCGTCACTGGATTATCTCCGGCGATTTCCACTTGATTTGCATTCCATAGTGACAATAAACGACTTAACTCCACTTGTTGATTTAAAATAATCACTGAAACACTTTGGTAATTTTTACCGTCATCGTACAATCCCAAAATCAGTTGCTGAATATCCTCAAACTCCAGTCCACAGGCCTGCTTCCAGTTGTCGATCGTACTGAGTAATTCCGGGGCCAAGGATTGCAAGGCCAGGGCGCCTTGGGCACTGACAGCCATATCCGACAGGCGGCAAGAAAAAATTAGCCGTGGATTGGGAGGTAGGTATTGAATTGCGAGCCGAGAACCATTGGTAGGTGATTCCCACAATAATTGAGAATCATCGGCGACGAGGTATTGGTTCAGGGCTGCATTCGGGGGAAGTTCTTTTGTCGCTGCGATCGGTGTCGTGGACGAGTCTGACGCATCGTCGTCCTGGGCGCCGTTCACGATGCTTGCCCCGTTCTCTCCTCGCGACAAATCAGGTCGTTTGATTTGTTGGCTGCTCAAACTCCAAATTACAAAAGTCGTGAGCGCCCCGAAACCGAGTACTGCCGCCAGGGTCCAAATAAACTGCAAGCGACGTCGTTTTTTTGCTTCTTGCTGATGATCTTCTATCCGTACAGGCTCACGATTCGTGCGGCGTTCCGAAAGCAGATTTTGCGATTCCGCACGAACTTCGATAGGATTGGAAGTCAACATTTTTGGCGATACCCAAAAAGTCTTGGCATCCGCTAAATGTTTTCGATACCGGACCAGCAGGGCATCCGCATCCGTTTGGGGCGAGTCTTCTGTTTTGGTGTCACTCAGAGCTTTCAATTGAGCAACGACATCGTGAGGTTCGATTCGGCGGCCTGAAGGTTGCCTGGAGGTCAGCGTGCGAATGAGAGTTTCAGCCTCCTGTGGGAGCTTGTATTTTCCCCAATCGACAGGCAGTTCCAAGGCCTCGCTGGGAGATGCGTCGCCTGAGGGTATTTTTTCGGGCACCAGCCGCCCCGTGATCAGTCGGATGAGGACCCGCCCTAACGAATACAGGTCACTTTGGGTTGTTGGACTTTCGCCCGCCTGGACCTCCGGCGATTGATAGGCTTTGAGCGATTCAACGGCAATTGCACCACCTTCCCCGGCCGGCGATTGGCATTGCCAATTCATTCGCAATCGCGTCCGCTGCTTGGACTCCAACCAAATCGTCGTGGGATTGATTTCGCCGTGGGATAGACCGTGTCGCTCTAATGCGACAATGGCTTCAGCAATAGGAACAGCGAGATTGATGGCGGCCTGCCAAGGCAATCGACCCTTGGGAGGAATTTTATCCCACAGCGAGGTCCCTGCGCATCTACCCGAAACGACAAACGTATGTTCTGGCAAAACCACGATCTCATGGACAGGTATCAAACACTCATCTTGCAGTTGGGCAACCGATTCGGCACGCTCGATCCACTCGACGGCCGACATTTTTGTTGGGACCACCCCGTCAGTCTCGGACGAATCGACGATAAAGTCGAGGTCAACCAAATAGCTCGTGGGGCGATGAACCGCGGAAAAAGTG
>JBGSIY010000556.1:0-3722 GCA_041742275.1 Pirellulaceae bacterium
CATGGCAATTCTCCTGCAAATAAATGGAATATCTCAAATATACCGGTGAGAGCAGGGAAGTCAATAGGTGGGTGGCACCTTGTAGTTTGAGCGAAAAAAAGATCGGCTGATGATGTATCAGCCGATCCACGCGAAAAAATCACGAACTAAGCAACATGGTGGTGTTGCTGGGGATCTAAGTTTAGGTCCGACTACCTTCTGGATTTAATTCCATACGGCAATTGAGACGTGGGAAATTGAGGAACAGGAGATGGCACCGCCGGGGTTGGGACCGAGTGATAGCCTGGCACAGATTGGATAGGAGCAGGGTTTATGTAACCAGGTTCTTGGTAGTTCAGAACTCCGGGCTGACATGTGTTGCAGCCATTGCCGCCGCATTCCTGACATCCCCCCATCATATTTGGATTTCCACTCTGGTAGCCATTGCCGTTGTATGTACCCGTGGTTTCACCATAGAAAACCAAGTCGGCGTACGAATTAATCATATTCCAAAACTGTCGCATGCCACTGTTCTTCGTACAATACAAACTGGAGATATCGCCGCAGAATGGTTGCTCGGTACGCTCAACGTAGGGAATCGGGCGGTTGACCACGCGATCGTATGCTAATTTATTAGCCGTGAAATTCAGCCAACCCGAACAATCCGGACTGATCAAGCATACATCGATGACGTCCGAACCCGTATGAACTTCGGGCGATGCCTCAGCCATCAAACGATCCAGAGGGTCATTCGGGTCCAGGGGACGAGAGGCGTTGGCAGGCATACTCGAACCCGGTATAGCGTTGACACCGATACATGCCATGCCGTCGTAACCCACGGCGACTAACGCATAGGCTCCAGGAGAAACTCCTTCGAGTTGAAAAACACCAAAATTGTCCACCGAAACTGCAGTGACAACATCATCGTTTTGCAACAGCATCACGCGCATCCCGCGAACATCCACTGGCCGACCGTTGAGTTCATCCATTTGATGAATACGCCCCACCAAACGACCACCGGGAGCCAATCGCGCTGAATGGAAAGCAATCGAAGTACTATTAATGGCCGCGGGACCATGTGTGGCCAAACCTTCACGACCATACAATTCCGCGGGATCGTCGGTTCCTTCTTGCGTTTCAAAGCGTCCAAAAATCCGAAAATTCACGACAGGAGCAAAATGTCGGATCCAGTCCAAATGGATACTGGTTTTGTTTTGAACGGCCATGACGCTGACCGTTTGAGACATTTTTGACGCTGTTGAATCGCGATACTCAAGAGCATTTAGGCCAAAAGCAAAAAAAGCATTGGGCCCCAAGCCGATCATTGAGTAGGTCCCTTCGGAAACATTGTCGAAATAGAACGCCCCAGTTTCATCTGCCCGGGCTTGATTGACGACTTTACCTCGGTTGAGCAAATAGATCATGATTCCAGCTGAGTCAGCATCGGAGGCCGCTAACACCTGGCCACCCAATCGTCCTGCTGGAGTCAGCATTATCCAGTTTGCCCGCAGGTTTTCACCCAAATTGGCATTACGATCAAGCAAATTCGCTTCTCTCCAACCGGCGAACTTTTCCCGCACAACAACTTTTTGATCCGGCCCGCGGTCGAAACGCTGCGTGATGTCCAACAACGGATCTGTCCCCGGCAATGCGTCTTGTGGTAACGGAGGTTGGGGTGTTCCATCAATGATGAGCGGTTGTCGCTCCTCGTCCTGTTGAGTTGGCAGCGGATCGTTGCCTGGATCCAGGCGACCAAATTGCCAAGCTGCCGGGGCTGCAAAAGTGAGGCCCGGAATGGTCAAACCGAAGAGCACTGCTCCGATCACGATCTTCCGGGAAAGCTGATCTAACCGGTGTTGAAATGTGTTTCTCATGGGTACCGACTTTATCGAAGGAGAGCTAATCGCCAACATCAACCAGGATGAGGCCGTTCTCCAGTCTGTTTCGGATTCTTAAATGTCGCTTGTCGAACCCTTTCTAACGATTTCCTTCAGAATATGCCGTTCATTGACCGGCTATACCAAAGGTTTTCCTATTCACGGTTGAGCCTGAAATGCCAAATACTCTGGAGTTGCATCTTGCCCACATCGTTTCGAAAATAGCGATTGGCTGGGTTCGTAAAACCAGTCCTTGCGACCGCTCCGCAGAAGCCCTATCGTTTGCATATCTTAACATCATAGTCGCCATCCACGGGAAAAAAAGAGAACGATGTCGTCGACAGATGATTGGACTAAAGCGCACATCAAAACGGCCGCATTGCATTTCCCACTGCAACCCTTTTCCGCCGAAAATCCAGTTGAATTGAATTCACAATTCGACCTACGCCTCTCGACCCTTTATTGCAATGCGTTTTCAATGGCTTGGATCCGCGCAAGGGCAGAGGCCAATTTTTGTTCTAATTTTTCTAATCGCAACTGCAATTCCCCTTGAGGCACTGCGCTCACTTGAATATTCTCAGAAGACGGCGCCTCCACATCGGGCGATCCGGTCGAATCATCCTCGTTCCAATCACGAGCCGAGGAATCCGTGGTTGATGAATCGCTAATCATGGACCCCAACTGGCTGCGGACTTTAGTCAACTCTTCGGGATGGTAGAGGTTATGCGTGACGACTTGGCCTCTGCCCGCCGGCGTGAGTTCCAACAACAGGCCTTTGTCAATTAACGATTGAATCAAGGGTCGAAGAACCTCCTGAGTGGGCAACGGCTCCATTCGAGAAGCACGTGCGCGCAAGTCTCCCAATGTTTGCTGCCCTCGCAACAGCAACTCGCCCATGATGGCCATTTCGACCTTGTTGACTCCCAGCCATTCATACAACTGATGTTTGAACTTGGGGACTCGGCCATCTCCATGAACTACTATCACCGCCCCCATCTCACGCAAACCATCTAATGCGTCTTGGGCCTGATCGGGAGTCAACGTCATCAATGGATACCGGTTGGACTTTTGGTTGCTGCCGGTCACGATCGAGTTGAGCGTCATAGGATAAGTGTCCGGTGTCGTCTTGGACTTTTCTACCAACACTCCAGCCACGCGACGCTCGAATCGATTCATGGCACGCCAACGACGCGACGATGCCGATTCTTCATTTGCAGAATTATTCATCTTTAGTTTTTCGCTCGTTTTTCGCTTTCGGATTCTTCCCCACACAGCCTAACACTATTTTGCGAAATGCACCCCATTTTTTGTGGGGGATCGCGGTTACGGCTTGCCCAGGAATTGAGTATCGTAATGGTTGCATTCGCGAGCAACGGGGTATCGGCCGACATTCCGTTTTTTTGCAGTAACTCTTGTTCCCAATTTCGCCCATCTGTCATTCGAAACCAGTTTATGTTCTCTCGTGTCGCTCTACTGGAAACCATTTCCGGAAAAAACAAATCCCTGAAGTCAATTCCGCTGAAGGGGGTGCTGTGGCTATTGACCCCCGCCTACCGACTGGTCACGGCAGCCCGCAATCGCCTATTCGACTGGGGATGGAAATCAATATATCAGGCCAGTCAACCTGTGGTCTCTATTGGAAACCTAACAACGGGAGGCACCGGAAAAACCCCGATCGTGATGTGGTTCGCCGAGCGTTTTCGCGATCGTGGCCTGCGTGTGGCCATCTTAAGCCGAGGTTATGGTGCACTGGAAAACGGAGAGAATGACGAAGCCCGCGAATTGGCAACCCGGCTACCCGACGTCCCCCATCTAGTTCATCGCGATCGCCGAGAATCGGCACGCATTGCAATTGATGAGTTGGAA
>JBGSIY010000557.1:0-3694 GCA_041742275.1 Pirellulaceae bacterium
TTGGATATGCCCAGAAGGCATTTTCCAAGATTTCTTCCGTCTATATGTTAATGTTGTCTTCGTTGTACGATTTGACCGGCACGCCAGTTGCATCGCTCCAAAGACAGTCATGGCTCGTCAAGCGAATAAAAACAAGATCGGATTCACGCTATCGCCACTGACCGATTTTCTCGATTTTCGTTTTGAGCTAATTTAGTAATGCAATGGGCACTTATTTGATTGCGGTAAAGTTGACCATTAGCAATTCCTGCGTTTTGAGAAGATCAAATATTGCCAACGATTCCTCATCCAACCCTTCGCGAACTAAGCGAAAAATGATCGCCGACCGAGTTGCCGCTCGAAATACTCGACCATACTCGCCTGAACGAGTTGGTCTTCTGTGTACTGCCCAATCATGAAAATTCTCGCATGCTGTTTCAACGACAAAGTGGGCAGATGCCATGTGCAGAAACTGCCTTGAGCTTATCTACCTCCTTCTGGTGCATATCCAACCGATCAACTTTGCATTCTTCAGCTGTAATTTCCACTTGAATTGTTCCGGCGCACGCCACCCATTGTCGTGTGGATTCATTCATCGCGCGTCCTAGATATTTCTGCGGATTCAAGACTCCTGGTTTGAGGGAATCTGTCGCGTGATGACATTGATTCGTGATTTCGGTACACAAAACGGTAGAACCGATGCTCCGCAATTTTTGAACTACTTCTTTTCGCGGGTGCTTTGCGCGTCGAACAGATCCGACCGATAGAATTGCGACTTCAGGTCGGATTGCGTGATCGTATAGCCAATCAAGGTCAGAAGATGAATCATCCATATGGCCGCCGTGGTGAGGCACGGCAAGCACATTGCATTCAAGAATTCTTTCACCTCGGCGTTCGTAAATCTTTCGCCATTGTGGGATTACAGAGTCGGAGGCAAACACGATTCGCTTGCCGAGGTGTTCAAGTACCAAGACCATACAAGTTGCGTTCGTGCTTTTATTAGACTGTGCCACGAGATTTTCAATGAATGTCGGAGAGAAACATCGCAATCGAGCACCAGTCGACGGATCTTCCCATACAAGCTTTGGCTTGTTTTCATCCGGCAACAACGGTGGCGGAATTTGGTCGGAATGAATTCTGCCGTCCTTCTGAAGCGCATAGATCCGCCTCCAATATTTTGATGTCAAAAACTTGTGGTCTTGGACAACGCAAATCTTGCCAATGTTTTCTGCAAAATGATCAAGTACAGAAATTGCGCCGCTTGAGTGGTCTGCATCAGAGTGGGACGTGATTAGTCTATCAATGGACGTTATTCCGTTCTGTAACAAGAAGTGGAGGGCTAGATGGTCGCTACGCACGCCACAGTCGATTACAATTGCTCGGCGTTCACCTAGTAGAATGACATGGCAACTACCAAGCCCAACATCGACGAAAAAAACTTCCATGGATTGCTCCTGTCAATCCCAATCTGCCTCTGGGAATGGCTCTGCATTTAAAACTTGTTCGACAAATCCGCCTACGCACAATTCTTTAGGCGACGGCAATGAAGACACCTTCTCAATAAATGGAATATCGATAATTTCTCTCGTAATAGGATTTCTTCGAACGACGGCTTTCACCGGTTGCCCAGGCCGGTAGTTAACGAAATCAGGTTTCATCACTTGCCTGAGGTCGATTGATTCCAAGTATCCATTATCCCACTGTATTTTCGAAGGATGTGAACGCTTCCCATGTTTCACGATGCCATATTGTACCACGACCATTGGCGTGCGATTTTTAAATACCGTGATATCAACAAGAGCTTTGATCCTTTCCCATCTTGATACTTCGCGAACTGACATCTCGAAAGGCCGCATATACATCAAGTCTTGAATGCGAGAATGAAATTGAAGGCAGAAATCTTCATATGCTTCACTCGCCGAATGCCCATTCCCCACGATTTCCGGACTCAATTCATCGACAAGGAACTGCTCTTTAGCACGAAGAAACGTGCCGATCAACGTCCGCTTTAGTCGATAAGTAAGTGAACCAAACTCAATGTTAGAAAGTTCGACACGAGATGACTCGAACGCGCTATGTTGAGTCAAACGCTGTTGGGCCTGTTCGACGAATAAATCTGCAGGTGCGACGGCAACGATTTGATCAATGTTCGGTGCAACTATTGGCATGAGTTTCTGTAGTCTTTAGTTAAACAACTCGCGAGTTTTATCCGTAATTATTTTTTCAAAGCATTCTACCATGAACTGCTTGCTTTGCCTAAGGCCATCTTTCATGTTTCCCTCACTTTGAAAATCGATTCCCGGGCATGGTTTTTCCCAGTCGAGCCGCAATCTCAAGGTCTTTAAATCAGGAGGCGGTACCAGTGCCAATGAGGTTTTCAGAGGGGCATCATCCAGCGGACACTTAGTTGCGAAAGCTAGTTGATAATCAACCGTAAAACCAAATGTCTCTTTAGGGATGTCCGGAATGAATTCAAAATAATCGGTTAGCACCACTGGCGTTTCACCAATCGTGATGTCGATGATGTCGACGTAGTGAATCGTCGCCAGCCTGATGCCTGCGGGTTTGAAGTATTCAAGATATTGGTTTAAAAATTCGGTTGCCTCATCCAGCAAGACGTCAAATCCCGGGTACTTATCGCCAGCCTTTCGTAGCAAATTGTACGCGATTCGGTCCTCACCCAGCTGACGAATTCGTGTGTCGTCTTCGTTGAACATTCGCGCGACGTCAATGATGTGTCGGCGATTAGTGATTTTCGGAAGCTCCTTGGCGGAGGTCCGTTCCAAGTTGAACTCTTCTTTAACCAAAACATCCATGCGGGTGAAGTCTGCAGACCGAGCTTTGGCAAAAGCATTTATTTGAGTTTTGTCCCATACCACCTTGTCTGCTTGAGGTTCAAAATCAAATGCGATCCATGTCTCAACGACGGGCGGATTGTTATAGCTCGGCATGTCTCAACCCTTGATCGTTAACTTGTGCCACAACTTTTCTTTTTTTTCCCATATTTTGATTTTATCGGTTTTTTTTGATGCCGGCTTCATGTGGGAATCGCTCCGCTCATTAAAGGCGGCAAAAGAATATCTCTTGCGAGTGCTAATTGAATGTTTTGTCGTTCAAGATTGAGCCATTCATCGAATACAAGCGTAAGCCGCGTTTGAATTGCGGTAATGTGTTCGAGTTGAGGCATCCGTTTCAATTCTCATTTTGCTTTTCGAGTCGATACTTGATCGTCAGTCTTGTCCAAAAACGATTTCAAATCGCTACATCGAAACAGTCGGTAACCGTTGGCAGAATTCCTACTCAGAGGGATTGTCCCCTGATTGGATCGGTAGCTCTACGTGTTTCGCGGCTCGCCCAATATTTCTGCCGCTTCGGCCGTTTTGACCTACTCGCTCAATTTCGTCAAAGGGTTCCACCACGTTCGCGTGAAAAGACTAAGTTTAGCAAACCCTGCATGCCGCGAACATCAGGCGAAAACCTTAGGAAATCCTGACAAATTGACCGAAACCGCGATTGATATCGTCTGAAATCCATGGTTCATGTGTGTCTGCCCGATCGGGCCAAACGACACAAGCCATTTTTGAAAACGGAGATACTCCAATGACCAAAAATAAAAAATCAGCCTTGCGGGGGCGAAGCCGCTTTCAAGAACGCATATCGGGTAGCCCAAGTCATGGTCGCACAAATCGGTAAACTACGTCTTGACCTGCCCGCA
>JBGSIY010000558.1:0-3579 GCA_041742275.1 Pirellulaceae bacterium
GGGATCCCAACGATGCAAATTATTGCAGACTCTGACAAATGTCTCTTGTGTCGCATCCTCGGCTTCTTCCCGTTGACGCAACATGCGCATGCATAAGCCAAACACCATCCCTTGATAGCGCGCAATCAGTTCGGAAAATGCGATTTGGTGCCCCGCCAAACAACGGTCAACCAAAATATTTACTTCTGTCCCCACGTCTCACCTTCTCTCAAGGATAGGCAGTATTGGCTTTACCATTGTACGTGTCATTTGTTTCAATGTTTCACCCAGAATGCGGCAAAACCATAAAAACTGCAGTAAAACGACGCCAATGGTCTCAGTGAAATCAATTTTCGCGTCGTCTCAAGGGGGTCCATGGCATTCACAGATCCCCTGAAAAGACAACTCGCGTCTCCATTTTGCCTTATTTAGCTTTCGTTACCAACCTCGAAATATTGGCATTTCCAAAGTTTCAACACAAAAAAAGTCGCTGGACCCTCTCGGCGCAGCGACTTTTTGTTTTTATGTCTGGCGATTCGCCTCATTGCCATTCACGGCGTTCGGCAATCTGTTGGGCTGAAAACGAGCCAAGTCGAAACGACTATTAGGCCCTCCACATTATCGAGGTAAGTTCCCCACTTCGACTCCCGTTCGATCTCCGTTTCGCGAGGGAACACCAATCCTTCCGCAAAGACGGAGCCTCCGGAAGTGGCCCACCAAAGTACTCCCGTGAATTACCGGCGATTGAAGAATTTCCGCAGCACATCATCTGCGGCGTTCTTCGAAGTTTCGTGGGAATGTTTGGGTAACGGAGGAAGTTTTCCGGTACCTTTTTTCAAGTCCGGGGAGGAATCGGACGAATCATCGCGATCAATCACGCCAGAATCATCCCGATTTTTTTTCTCTAACTCTTTTTGACGAGCCTTCCGTTCTGCTTCGGCCAAAATCGCTCGGGTGTCTTCCAAACTCAGTTGAGTTGTGTCCGATACGCTTTTATCTCCCACGTCGTCGCGCAACCAATCGGAGATACTTTCATCCAGATCGATATCGTCCCCTTTATTCCCCACACTTGCGGTACGCACGGCAGCCTCGGCGACACCCTCGACTTTGGGGCGTTTGTTGCTGGGCTGAGTCACGTCGATTAGTATTTCAAACTGCAGACGGCCAACACGCAACAGATCGCCGACTTTGGCAATGTGCGGCCCAGTGATTTGCTGACCATTGATGAATGTCCCGTTGCGGCTCCCCATGTCGCGAATGGTAACTGCATTGTTCTCAATCTTTATGGAACAATGGTTGCGACTGATTAAGTCACTTGATGGTTTCAAATGAGCTTCATCGCCTCGGCCAATGATGAATTCTGGAATTGAGATTTTGATCTCGCGGCCGTCGTTCTTTCCACCAATTACTTTCAGTTTGACTTGCATCCGTTTCCCTCCAAGTCTGTTCCCGATTCCCGTCAATCAAGCAATCTAAACATTAGTGAGTAACCAAATAACCAAACCTGGGTTTGGACCTGGGTTTGCAATTGTGGGCACTCGGAGAATGCTCAAAAGTCGTAAAGATTTTTAAATAGATTGCAATCTTCTCTCGCTCTCATTGTAGACAGCAATCCGGTCTATAAGCAAGGGAATTGACCATTGAAACGCCAATAAAGACAATTTAGAGCCCCTAATCGTGCCTTGGGGTGCTTGTAACGCTCCTAGCGATTTTTAGTCCAAGTCTCATTGCCGAACCTGGACTTTCCAATCTCACTTGCCCTCTGTGCAACCCTCGCAGGAATCTCCCATTTAACGAACTGGAGCGATTTAGCACTACCAAATGCCTTAACAAATCGATCTGCAAAATCATCGATATTTAACGTCACCCCGGAAATCTCTTTGATTCCAGGCAATTCAGGAGCATGCTTCGAAGTCGCCAATAGGAAACTGCCGTGCTGGAGAACAGCCGATTTGCTTCGTCGTTGAGCACTCCCGCCTACTTTAAAACCGCCTAAGATCAAATCCCCGTCCGCTCGCCGCTGAAAGCACAAAAATGGGTTGGGATTCGGCGGCGATTGCTCTTCCGCCTGGACGTACAGATTGGCCCTGATTCCAAACTCACTCAAAACTTGAATCGCACAACCGTGGACCAAGTCGTAAATGTCCCGATTCCCGTTCGAAAAGCGTCCAACAGTCGGCACAAAAAGACTGTAAGTCAATTCGTCGTCATGCACGATCGCCCCGCCCCCGGACGCTCGACGCACGACAGGTAGAGAGCTCGAAAGGGCATGCTCACTCCGTTCGTGATTCTTTTGGAAATACCCTAGCGATAGGGTTGCCGGAGTCCAGCGGTACAGGCGCAGCGTGATTTGCGGGTCGTCGTCCATCGATTCCAACAGGGCTTGATCCAACGACATATTCCACACGCCGTCCTGGGGAGGATCAATAATCAAACGCGCCGTTGTTAAACCCACTTAATTTACATTCTCCAATAACAAGTCCGCCCACCATAAAAATCAGCGGCAACAAAAAAAGGGGGCAACTCTCGACTGGCAATCGGAAACCGTATCGGTAACCGGTTATGCGCCCAGAGTCTTGTTTACGTCCCGATGGTCCCTTTTCACTTCGAATATCGTTGCTTCGAATATCGTTGCTTCGAATATCGTTGCTTCGAATGTCGTTGCTTCGAATGTCGTTGCTTCGAATGTCGTTGCTTCGAATGTCGTTGCTTCGAATGTCGTTGCAGGGCGAGCGTGAATCAACCAATCAACTTTAGCCTTGGATCCCAGTTCTGTGTTGCCAAAAACGTGGATTCCGCCCATCGACCGATCAAGGCGTGAACGTTACCGATATTGTTTCCCTAACGTTTGGGCTTCACCAGCACGCATTAGGTCCCGGTGAGCCAAACCAAATCACACCAGGAATATTAACCGTGATCGGCACACTGTTTTTCATAGGTGTCAAAATCCATCAAATTATCGATGGCGTCTGTACCACTTAGTTTCACTTTGATAATCCAACCCGCGCCGTAAGGATCGGAATTCAACAAATCTAAATTGTCAGGCAACGTAGAATTGACTTCAACAACTTCCCCATCCACGGGGCAATAAAGATCACTTGTCGCTTTGACGGACTCGACTTCACCAAACGAGGTTCCGGCGGCAACCGTCGCCCCCACCGCGGGCAGGTCCATGAACACGAGGTCGGTCAACTGCTCAACCGCATGCGATGAAATGCCGATCGTGGCCATGTTTCCTTCGACGTATGCCCATTCATGAGTTTCAGCAAACTTAAGTTGTTTTGGATCCACGTTTTTTGCTCTCCACAAAATTGATTTATTTTTACGATTTCCAGTTTACATTGAACCATTGTGATCAACTTATTTCAATCACCTTAACAGCGCCGACTTCTCCTGACGCGTTGCGAACCGCCGGTCTCCCCTGGTGGAAGACATCGTCGGCCGAATCGACAATTGCTTATACTCGCGAGTAAAAAGGCAATTTGACAATTTGACCACTTGCCATTTTGCCCCGTATATCAATGTCAACTTGCGTTCCCGGTTGCGAAAATTCGGGATTCACATAGCCCATTGAGATGGCTTTCTGCTGAGTGGGCGAGA
>JBGSIY010000559.1:0-2380 GCA_041742275.1 Pirellulaceae bacterium
GAAGGCATCCATATCGACATGCAATATCATCTATACATCCTTTCCACTCGCGACCCTAACCAAAAAACGCCTATTCAGCATTCTCGGTGACTTTGTCCCAAAACTCAATGAACCTAGCGCTTTGTGAAAGCCAAGAATTTAGGTTGAATGCGATGGAGCTTGCCATAAATCCTGTCTGTATGCCGTGGATCTTGCTAAAGATCCCCACACTCACTGAACCTAGCGCCCTTACCAGACGTCTATCAAGATTGTTCGAGGGCAACCGAGCGTTGGAAAACAGGTGGCCTGCCATCGTTTTCCACTTGGTTTTCAAAGCAGGTCCATTGAACTCACAGCAAGGTCGGCGAAAATCACCTCATCGCGAAAGGAACAAAAGTACAGGACGACCGACAGGGATCGTTTCGCGGCCAGCCTGTTGAAGTTCACTCATTTGTCGCAGGGGTCTTTATTGTCAATTTGGAAACAGATAGTTAACGTGGATTCTATTCCGATTTTTATTTGTCTTGTTTCCGCAACATTTTTAGGACCGATTTCGCTTGAACCTCACAGACGCCAACGAAGACCGCGACGCACGCCATGCGTTGTTAATGCAAGCGGCAACGATGTTGCATCGTTACGGAACGCCTTCGCATCGATTGGAACGGGTCATGAAACAGGTTTCGCAATCGATTGGCGTTCAGGCAGACTATCTTTATACTCCGACGGCCCTCTTGGTTTCCTTTTCCGATGGCCTGCATCGGACGGAACTCAGGCGTATCGATGCGGGGGATGCGAATCTGGGTAAACTAATCGAGTTCGACATGGCGCTGGAGCGGCTCGAAGGCGGGCGGGCGGGCATCCATGAGACTCGTCGTTTGATCGATACGATTGATGCGGCTCCCCCACGTTTTTCATTTCCTCTCGTGCTCCTCTCGGGAGCCATCGCCAGTGGATGCGCCACTGTCTTTTTAGGAGGTGGAATGGGAGAAGTCTTGTTTGCGGTCTTGATGGGGGCTGTCATCCAATTGTTTGGTTATAGTCTTAAACGATGGGCGCCCCAGGAACACGCTTTAGAAATTGTCGGTGGATTCATTTCTGCCTTCTCGGCTCTCGTGATAGGAGCGATGGTCGCCAATTTTGACGACCGAACGGCCTGTCTGGGTTCGTTGATCATCTTAGTACCCGGTTTTTCTTTCACGGTCGCCCTAATGGAATTGGCGAATCGGCACTTGAGCTCGGGTGTCGCGCGCCTGGCTGGTGCGGCGGTGGTCTTTTTGGCACTGATCTGCGGTGTTGCGTTGGCCTGGCGTTTGGGGTCCGAATGGCGTGGCGAATTGGTGCAGCCTCAGGCCGTACCAGACTGGCTTTATTTCACTGCAATCTTTGTGGCCCCCTTCGCGTTTGCAATCTTGTTTCAAGCGAGAATCAAGGAATGGGGGATCATCGCCTTGGTTGCCTGGTCTGGTTTTGGTGTCACCGTGTTGGCCACCGATTGGAAAGGTGCCGAGTTTGGTGCATTCCTAGGGGCCATGGCCTTGGGAAGCCTCTCCAATCTTTACGCCCGCGTTTGGGACCATCCGGCTTTGGTCCCGCAAATGCCCGCCACGTTGATGCTGGTCCCGGGGAGCGTGGGCTATCGGAGCCTCGCCGCATTCGTCGACCATAAAGGTATCGAGGGCATTGAGTCCGCATTTGCCATGGCCATCGTGGCCATCTCCATTGTTGCAGGACTCCTGTCCGCAAATTTAATTGTGCCACCCAAACGTCTGCTTTGATGTTCAACCCTTCCGAGGCGAACTTCATTCTTTTGGCCGAACTCCTCTGCGACCGGCGGCAATTGACGATCGTTGGCATCCCATTGGGAACGAAATGGCTGCTCGCGGGATTGCTGGATTGCGGCGACGACTACTGGGGAGAGTTAACGGCACCCATTGCCCTTAAAAAAGTTGTTAACCGTTCACGAAAATTAACTTTGAACTGGGTTTGGTGTGTTCCGCGAGTCGTTTGGTGTTAAGTATCAACCGAATTTTAACTGTCGCCTTTCGCTCTGCAAAAGAAAAATTTTTTTAATCGTTCGCGGAGCTAAAGCCGATATTTATTTATCGAACGGTGTTTAGTGGCGTCAGATTCTGTACAGCACCTGCGTGCGCACTCGCTTCCTTCGGGCTCGTCCCGGCGGAGCAAGCAACTGGTAGCTACCCAGGCAAAACAGAAACTACCCCTCAAAACCCGCGCTCCCATCGGCCTCCGTTTCGGGCTTGCGGACTGTTGAAATAGTGCGATGCGGGATATGAAATTTTTTTGCTTTTTCGCTGTCCCTGCAATCAACGGAGATTTCTTGAGCAACGCGATTTACTTGTGGCGTTTTTCACTTTGGTGGCCTTGGTGTGGGCCTCTGGGG
>JBGSIY010000560.1:0-2759 GCA_041742275.1 Pirellulaceae bacterium
TCGTGGGCAAAAGACCCGAAGATCGGTTACAAAATGATTAACGCCCGATCGGAGACGTTGGCCGAGAAACCGTCGTTTCGAACTGCATTGAAACGTCGACGATGCCTGATTCCTCTGGATGGCTTCTATGAATGGATGTCCGATGGCAAACAGAAGCGGCCTTTTTATATCCGACGCCCCGACCACTCCCCATTTGTTGTGGCCGGATTATGGGAACATTGGACCGGAGATCAGCAAGTGATTGAATCGGCAACCTTGATTACCACGGCGGCCAATGGGTGGATGCGGGATTTGCACGATCGGATGCCGGTTGTTCTGGCTCCGGGCGATTTTAAGACTTGGCTGGGAAAATCGGAGGTTGATACGTTAATATCGGCTCAAGAGCGAGATCGTTTGTTTCACCCGATTGATGACGACTATTTTATTCGCCACGAAGTTGCCCCGCTGGTGAACTCACCAAAAAACGATACTCCGAGTTGTATCGAACCCTCCTCAGGATTTCTGTTTTAAGTCGACAATTCGGCACTTCGACCTCAGATTCGCCTTGTTGAATTAGTCTGTTTCAAAATAGACTATCAAAACAAAAGATACGCTTCGTTGCCGGGGGACTTCGTTTTCTGTGGTTGAACTGGAAGGTAAGAGGCCAGACACCCGACCTCAACCCCTCGCCCCAGGTCGAAAGCGGTGGTTGCCATCTTGAAAAAAATTTTGAAAATCAAGGGCTCGAGCAAAAGTATGTTTTTCAATTTATTCAGCGAAACAAATTAACCGAGCCTTCTGGGAACAGAACCGGAGGCGACCTCGCTTTTCACCTACTTTCAACTCAGCATGGGATAATCTCTGCATGTCGACAACCGCAAGTCCGTTAACGGAACCCTCGTCGGATTCCTCCGGTTTACAAGGTCTCGGACAATCGATCTGGGGTCCCAGTTTCCAAGGCCTCTTGTGGACGAATTGGCTCACGGCCTTGAACGACAATGCCTTTCGATGGTTTGTGATTGGGGTGGGCAAGGAATTTTGGGCACCGGAGCATCACGCCACGGTGTTAGCTTTGGGAACTGCCTTTTTTGTGTTGCCCTATTTGCTGTTCGCCATCCCTGCTGGGTGGTTAGCCGACCGTTTCAGCAAACGGCAAGTCATTGTGGGTTGTAAATTCGCCGAAATCGTGATCATGAGTTTGGCGATTTTTGCGATTTGGTGTCAGAGCTTTGAATTTTTATTGGCCGTGGTGTTTTTGATGGGAGCGCAAAGTGCGTTGTTTGCCCCGTCGAAGGTCGGTACGATCCCCGAATTGCTGGATGAGCATAAAATTTCGTCGGGGAACGGACTTTTTAATCTTGCGACTTTATCCGCTACGATTCTGGGGATGACCATTGGCGGTTGGTTGGCCGACACAACCCAACCGCGCGGTTCCGAACACTTGTGGTTGACCGCATCGATTCTCGTCGGTATTGCCGTCGTGGGAACGTTGATCAGCTTTTTTGTCACCAAATTACCGGCGGGTAACCCCACATTACGCTTCCCTGTCAATGTGCCGCGGGCGATGGCGCGTAACTTCTCCGAACTCTACCAGAACGGTCGCTTGTTTCGTGTTGCCTTAGGGGTTGTCTTCTTTTGGGCGTTCGCCTCATTGGCACAAATCAATATCGATTCCTTTGTGGATGAAAGTGGCGCGGCGTGGGAGACCGAGCGGACCCCCTTGTTGGTCTCATTGGTATTAGGTGTTGGTTTTGGCAGTGTGTTGGCCGGGATTTTTTCGCGTGGCAAAATTGAACTTGGTCTAGTCCCTTGGGCCGCGACGGGAATGACGGTGTTTGCGACGTTACTTTATTTCACACCGCTGCATTTCATGTTCCCCTCATCGCCAAACTGGCAAATGATTTTCGCGTGCGGCGGACTGGCTTGTTTGGGGATGAGCGGAGGCTTTTTTGATGTTCCCTTGGCCAGTTACCTGCAAGAACGAAGTCCAATCCGCACACGGGGAGCCATCCTGGCCGCTTCGAATTTTATGCTGTTTACGGGTGTGTTGATTACTTCGGCTCTGTTTTTCGCCTTGCGAACCCCTGTCTGGGAACCGTCACTCGCGCGTTTGCCCGATGCCTACCAATTGGAGTCACTGAGTGAGAAAGAACGAGCCGACGTTAGCGCGGCACTCTCAGCCTTCACTCCCTCGGTCGGAACCGAGGCGGCCGCCGAGCGCATGCTGGAACTATTGCCCACTGTTTCAGGGCCAGCGCGGCCTGCTGCGGCCGCTCAATTATTGTTCGTTGACATGAAAGCGAAAATTGCACAGGGCCAAGCGGTGACGGTCGACGACTACCGCTCTTTGATCACGGGACAATTGTCGAGCGATCCTGCCCTTGAGTCGCCGGATCAACCTCCTCCGCTGAGTAGGGCTGAAGTGGATGAAAGACTGATCAAGGTCGTCGCCCGCGCCTCGGGGCGGCAACCGATGCTGAGCAGTCGGCAAGTTTTCCTCACCATGGGTATACTGACGATTCCGTTGGTTCTGTTCACCGTCTACCGCTTGGGACGTGAGATGGTCACGGTTGGTTTCTATTGGCTTGTTCGTTTGCTTTATCGTTGGCGCGTATCTGGCGCTCACAATTTACCCGAAACGGGACCCGCAGTTTTAATTGCCAACCACTCGAGCTGGATTGATGCCACCTTGTTGATGCTCTCCGCCAATCGCCATGTTCATATGATCGCTTGGGCTGGAAATTTTCAAAATTGGTTTATGCGTGGTTTCGCCAATTTTG
>JBGSIY010000561.1:0-2628 GCA_041742275.1 Pirellulaceae bacterium
CAAAGGAAAAAATGATTGGGACCGTGCAATACGGGCCTTCCGAGGCCGATCGTAAAAATAGAGCCTTTCGACGTTCGCTATTCGTCGTGGAAGACATTGTTGCGGGCGAAGAATTCACCCCGGAAAACGTCCGCTCCATTCGACCCGGGCATGGATTGGAGCCCTTGCATTTCCCAAAAATCCTCGGTTGCAAAGCCAAAGAAACGATTCCCCGCGGCACGCCCCTGAACTGGAAGCATGTTTCGTCCATCAATGAAACCTAGGCCTTTGTTCCAGCTAAGAATTCGCGTCGAACGGAGTGGATCTTGCTTAAAGGTCTCGACACGACAGCATCTTTACCAAGATCCCCTGCCCCTAAATTCAAGGCGATAAAGGATCGTTGGCAAGATTGATTACCGTCAAATCAAGTGTTGGCGAATCGACTTTTAAAGTGCTGTCATTCGATGCTTGCTCGTGAAATTGAATGGACAGCTGAGGAATGCCCCCATAATAACTGGCGTCGTGAATGCGGCAGCTAGTTCCGTATATCGCGAACCTTCGGCACTTTCACTACCGAGCGTGTCGGCAATGGGCGGGCCGTGTCTGCCCCGCCATACGCTGCGTAGCTGATCGATGTTGAGGCCAAAAATCATTTCAAGGTCAACTATGCGGATATTGGTCTTGCTGGAATAGGTGGCCGCAAGTTAAAAATGAGCGAACCACAGAGGTCTAAAGAAGGAATTTTAGACCCATCATGCAATTGAAACGGACTTCGTCATGGGTAATCTTAAACGGGCGCTCGGCAAGGCATTCAAATATCGCTGGTCGATTTTCGGTTCGTTTATCTGTTCTGTCCTGGTCGCCGCCTGCTGGGGTGCCAATCTGGGGGCCGTCTATCCCTTCGTGGAAGTCGTTCTCCGCAGCAAAACTTTGATTGAGTGGAATACCGAAAAAATCGCCATCAGCGAAACTCGGATCGAAGACCTCAATCGACAGTTGTCGCAGTTGGAGAGCGAGTTAAACAACGTAAAAACAGAGAGCCACCGTGCGGAAATTGAACGGAAACTTCGAACCAAGTTAGCCGATATTCGAGCGTCAGAGAAAGAAGTGGCACAGGCTCAATGGCTGACACCTTATCTCGTCAAATACGCCCCCAATGATCCTTTCAAAACCCTCGTGTTGATTGTGATCTTGCTACTCGGCTCGACGTTCCTACGCGGCATTTTCTTAATCGGGAACATGATTCTCGTGGCGAGGGTCGGTCAGAGAACGATTTTAGATCTGCAAAACGACGTTTTTAAAAATGTCCTCAATATGGAGATCAGTGAAGTAGACGTTAAGGGGACGGGGGATTTGATCAGCCGAATCCGTGGCGAAACAGGATTGATAGGTTCCGCCATCACGAATTTGCTGGGAAAGACATTGCGTGAGCCATTAAAGATGCTCGTGTGCCTCGCCGGGGCAGCCGTGATCAATTGGCGGTTGCTGCTATTTTCCTTGTTGGTCTGCCCGATTGCCATCTATCTGATGTTGGTCCTCGCCCGGTCGACAAAACGTGCAAACCGGAGGGCCATGGAAGAATCGGCGAAACTACTCAACCGACTGTATCAAGCGTTAACTTACTCACGTGTGGTCAAGGCCTTTACCATGGAGAATCATGAGCGATCACGATTCCAATTGGTAGCCAAAGATGTCTATGGTCGGGCGATGAAGATATCGTGGTACAGTGCGTTGGCACGTGTTAACAACGAAATGTTAGGGGTCAGTATTATTGGCCTGGCCGTTTTGGCTGGGGGCTATTTAGTGATTAACAGCGAAGTGTTCCTCTTCAATATGCGTCTGGCCGAGACGCCGATGAGCATGGGAGAGGTCATCACCTTTTTCGCTTTCTTGTGCGGAGTGGCCGATCCATTACGCAAAATGTCCGATGTTTATGGTTCACTGCAAACGGGCATGGTCGCTGCCGATCGCGTGTTTCCGTTGATCGATCAAGTTCCCAAAGTTCAGAATCCTGTCAATGCCACGGAGTTTCCTGCAGGGGCGGTCTCCATTCGTTTTCAAGACGTTTGGTTTGGCTACGAGCCCGAGCGGCCTATTTTAAAAGGAGTTTCTTTTGAGGTTCCGGCCGGCACCTCTTTGGCCATCATCGGCCCCAACGGTTGTGGCAAAAGTACTTTGATCAATTTGTTGCCTCGCTTCTTTGATCCGGCAGCCGGAAAAATTTTCGTCAACGAGATCAATGTCCGCGACCTGAACTACAAAGCACTGCGGCGCCAAGTCAGCTATGTAACGCAACTCACCATGTTGTTCTCAGACACCATCGAAAACAATATTCGCTACGGCACTCCCAATGCCAGCCGAATGAGTGTAATTCAAGCGGCGAGGCGAGCCCATGCGGACTCGTTCATTCAAGAATTGCCCGAAGGTTACGATAGTGATATTGGAGAACACGGTGGAAAACTATCGGGTGGACAACGCCAGCGTTTGGCACTCGCCCGAGCCATTCTCAAAGAACCGCGCATTATTTTGATGGACGAAGCGACCAGTCAGATCGATCCGCAAAGTGAAATTCTGATTCACGAAACCATGCGAGAATTGATCAAGGGCCGAACCACAATCATGGTCACTCACCGATTGTCGACACTCGAA
>JBGSIY010000562.1:0-5838 GCA_041742275.1 Pirellulaceae bacterium
TGCTGAGGAACATCCCACGCAGATTCAGGAAGCGTCGGTGTTAGACGAGCTGCCTATTCGTCGCAGATTTCTTCCACGTGACCCTGGATCCGATTCAGCCTTGCCCTCGTCTCCGGAGCGGGACAATTTTGGCCAAGCGATTTCTCAATCTCGGTCAACGGTTGGGCCTCAGGTTTCGTCATTTGACCATTCCCTGGAGTTTGGCGAAACTAAAATTCGCTTCGATGCAGAACATCCACGAACGCAAGACGCGAATAACGACGGCTTTGTTAAAACAGAATCCACGTCCCCCGCTCTCTCGCCTTCAGCCCCTGCCTCGCCGACGGCACCCTCGCCATTCAAATTAGAGGCACCCCAAATAAAAGTGGCGCCACACGCTGAACCTGGAGACATCGCACCATTTGACAATGGCATCCAGGAAATTTTTGATCGCACACAAGCGATTGACGCGTTGGTGAGGCAAGCCTTCTCGGGGAGTTCGTTGTCTGGCACAAAAGCGTCTCCGCGCGATGCCGTGATTTCCCCGCCGAAAAAATTGATTGATCCTCAAGCGTTGCAAGCGGTTGCCACCGCCAATCGCGAGAGTGGTCGCGTCGGACCGCATGAGTTGCGTGGCTTCCCGAAAACGCTCGGAGAAATGCTTCAAGACAAGGTCAACGCAGAAAATGAGCAAGCCAATGCTGTGGCATCGGTGGAAACGGAATTGGAGGAAGTCCAGTCCGCAATTCCAGCCGAAGATCGATGGAATTCGATTGTCACTATTCCAGAACGTCCGTGGTCGATGATTTCCAATAAAATGTTGACATTGGGGCGGCCCGTTTTAGAGCGATTGGCGACAACGTTAGATCACTTGATCACCGACAAAACAACTGAATTAGTGATATGTGGTACGAATCGGGGTGTGGGAACCAGCACCATCGCCGTTTCATTAGCGCGTCTGTATGCGGAACGAGGCGAACGAGTGTTGTTGGTGGATGCTGATATTCACAAGGCCGGGATTACTCACTCATTGGAACTGATCGAAAATCGCTCCTGGGTCACCTTGGTTCGGGGAGCGAGCGTGACGGATACCGGGATTTTGAAAACTCGCGAAAGTAAAATTTCGTTTGCGACGATCTCACCTTTACGATTGCGAACGATTTGGCCTCCTTATGTTCTCGATCATCTGGCCAATCTCCTCAGTACGCTTACCGGTGTCTTTGATCGTATCTTGATCGATGTCGGACCCGTCAATCAGTTGACAGCGGAAATGAGTGGAAACCAATCTTTAGCCACTGCGGCTTTGGTTGTTGCCGAAGTAGGAAATGCCGACGAGGAAACCACGGGTCGGATTCGCCGTAACCTCGCGGGTGTGGGGATCGACCAAGTCCTATTTGCGCAGAATTTTGCCAAACAAAGTTAGTCGGCACTGTTAGTCGGCACTGTTAATCAGAACTGCGGAACACTTGCGTTTCGTTCGAACTACGGGCAGCAGATCCCCGTTCCTGCGTCCCGCTGTTGACCTCCAATTTTTGCGGCTATTCGGTCGACTTGCCATTGTCCTCACCAACGCCAATACGCTGAATGAGATTGTTCTGATTGATTGGGGACAGGCTGCGGCTGACCTGATATAATCTTCCGCACCTAAGTTCCGGTTTTGGACTTTTTGCCATTGAGAGAGCTTGCGAAGCGAGTATTGTAGAACATTTGTCCCCAATGTTGAAACCTGTGGTCTGGAGTTGCTTGCGGATCCATTGAAGACCATTGCTCTGCATTCTGCGGTTTCGCCTCGGCAAAATACAAAACGGGAACTTGTGACATTGGCAATTGTATGGGAGCGACAAAATGAGTGAGATGGAGGCAACGTTGGCGGCCTTGAGAGAAGCCGTTCGTTTGGCGCCTGAAAACATGGGGTTGTTACGGCACTATGTAAAAATTTTAACGGACATGACCCGCGTCGCCGAGGCAGAACAGGTTCTACGCGAGCGGTTGGCAGACACTCCCAGTCAACCTGATTTGCAATTGATGTTGGCCGAAGTTTTTTATCGTCAGGGAAAAAACTCCCATGCTTTGGCGATCGTCGAAACGATAGTAAACCCTCATAACCTATTCCCACCGGGGTTGGTATTGCATGCGAAGTTGCTCTATCGATCCGGTGACGTTCGCCGCGCAGTGGAAGAATACAAACGGGCTATCGAACACGACGAAGACCTTGCTGATCCTGAGTTTGCCAGCTTGCTGGGGATACGTGGTGGTTGGACGGAAGAGTCAAATGACGACGAGAGTTTTTCTGATGAAGACGAGGTTGTCGACGGCCGAATTCGTCAAGCCCAAAGCGAAGAGGACGCTGCTGATTTTTCGGGCAAACGCGAACGACCGAAGATAACGTTCGAAAACGTTGGTGGGATGGACGCGGTCAAGGAACAAATTCGCGTTAAAATTATCTATCCGCTCACTCATGCAGAAATGTTTGCCGCTTATGGGAAGAAAGTAGGCGGGGGAATTCTTCTGTACGGACCTCCGGGCTGTGGCAAGACGTTTATAGCCCGAGCGACCGCCGGCGAGGTGAAAGCCGACTTTCTTTCGATTGGCATAAATGATGTTCTCGATATGTGGATGGGGAACAGCGAGCGAAATTTGCATCAGGTATTTGAGGAAGCTCGGCGAAATCGGCCTTGCGTTTTGTTTTTTGATGAAGTCGATGCGTTGGGAGCCAGTCGCAGCGACATGCGTCAAAGTGCTGGGCGGCATTTGGTGAATCAATTTCTAGCCGAAATGGACGGTGTGGAGAGCGATAATCAAGGAGTCTTGATATTAGGAGCGACCAATGCGCCTTGGCATGTTGACGGTGCCTTCCGGCGACCGGGCCGATTTGATCGCGTTTTGTTTGTTCCCCCACCCGACGCCATGGCCCGCGAGCAAATCTTGCAATTGTTGTTGAAGGATAAGCCCACCGACAAAATCGATTTACGCAAGGTTGCATCCAAGACCGTCGACTATTCCGGTGCCGATTTGATGGCGGTTGTTGAGCTGTCGATTGAAGAAAAATTACACGAAGCGATTCGAACAGGGCGACCCGCCCCCCTTTCCACCAATGATCTTTTGCACGCACTCAAGCAAATTCGACCCACCACGGGTGAATGGTTTGCGACCGCACGAAATCATGCCTTGTATGCAAATCAAGGCGGAACTTATGACGAAATTCTCAAATACTTGAAAATAAAATGAACTTAGAATCCAATTTGGAACGCGCGTCATTGTTGATCAGCCAACGTCGATACAAACAAGCGATCGAGTTGTTGCATTTGATTTTGGCGAGTTCCCCGAATCTGGGAATCGCCCATTCTTGGTTGGCCTTGTGCCTCACCAACAATCGCGATCATTTGATTGAAGCGACGCGTGAGGCTGAACAGGCGGTGCATTTGGCACCCGATGATGCCTACTCGCACTACGTTTTGTCTGTAGTGTGGATGATTCGAAATCGTTGGGATTCAGCGTTGGAGGCGATTGACAACACCATCGCCTTGTCTCCTGGTGACGGTGAATATCATGGAACACGAGCTGAAATTTTAGCGAACCTGGAGCGTTGGGCGGAATCATTAAAAGCGGCTGAAACCGGTTTGAGTTTTGATCCGGAAAGCGATAAATGTATGGCCGCTCGCGTTTTGGCCTTGGAGCGTTTGGGCCGCGTGAGTGAATCGCTGAAGGAATCCGAGGCGGCGATTCGCAATGATCCTGACTCGTCGCACGCCCATGCGATGCGGGGTTGGGCTCTGTTACAACGCGGTGATTACCGAGGTTCGCAAGCTGCGTTTCGGGAGGCATTGCGGTTGGAGCCATCGAGTGAGTTCGCTCGCAGTGGCATGATTCAAGCGTTGAATAGTTCGAATTTTTTCTTTCGCTTCTTCTATCGCGCGATGATCGCCCTCAGTCGCCTGGATTCGCGAGTGCGATGGGGATTGATTATTGGATTATGGTTTGGCATGCAATTCTTGAGTGGTTTGGCTAAGACCTACCCAGCTCTTGCTCCCTGGGTTACTCCCCTATCGATTTTCTATTTATTGTTTGTGATGATGTCTTGGATCATGATGCCTTTGTTCAATACCTTCCTGAGATTTCATCCCTTTGGAAAACACCTTTTGTCGAAAAAGGAAAAATGGGCATCGAATTTGATTTTCGGATCGCTCCTGTACGGCTTGGTTTCTGGAGGTATTGCCCTGGGTGTATGGGGGATTCCTCAACTCGCTGTTTTACCTGTGTTGCATGGAATCTATATGACGATTCCGATTTCAGTCGCTTTCAATACTGAGGTAAAATGGGCCACGATTGTGGCTGCTGTGATTGCCAGCCTATTTGCCGTCGTGTTTTTGGTTAACACGTTATCCCTGATGTTCGGCGCTATTATTCTTCCTTTGATGCTGGGTTTCACGTTCGGGATTCTCATTTATTGTTTTTTGGGACAATGGTTGACTCGGGCACGACGTCGGATCTAGGGTAGCGCGCCCGGCAGTGTTTTAGGGTGAACGTTCGGTGTTGTTCGTTGGTTTATCATCAAATTGGCAGAGAGACCTGATTGGAATTGTCCCGCACAGAACCGGATGAAAAAGTCGAAACCGAAATTAAGAATCGGTTGTTGCTGTCGTGGATTGGCTTGCTGTTGGGCTTGATGGCCATCTGGCTACCGATTGCCAATGCCTATCATTTGGTGGCCACACAGGATCCGATGTGGCTGGACGAACGGCATACGGGGTGGGTGGTCAACGGCAGTTGGGGGGATGTCTGGGGACGAGCGGCGGCGGGGAATCAAACGCCGCTCTATTTTTTTCTATTGAAATCCATTGCCTGGGCGTCGGGGGATCACGCGGGAGGTCTCAGGTTCGTCTCGCTTGCGGCGTGGGTCGTGGCAGGCAATCTGCTTTCGGTTGTTCTGTTTATAAAAACGCGGTCGCCGGTCGCTGGGCTCGCCGCATCGCTGCTATTTGCCAGCGCCCCCTGGGCGTTGTTCTATGCCACTGAGGCGCGGCCCTATGCTTTGCTCATTTTGGTGGGCCTGTCGCAATTGTTGGTCTTTGTTCGCCGGTTCATCGTTTGTTTTGAATTTGACAAGCGAGCGGCATCCAGATCAAACCGCGATATTAGGGCCGATGTGGGTTTCGTACTGCTGAGTGTGATGCTGGTAGGGATTCATCCCACAGGCGGTCTGTTGTTAATAGCAGAACTTGGAGTCGGGGCACTAATTTATCTTTTTTACGCCTTTCGGTTTATGATCCCAATAAGGTCGCCGGTCTTGTTAGCGAATCCCTGGAGGCAAGTCGTAATCGTCGCTGTGGCCACGATATTTGCTGGGACCTGGTTGTTTGGGTTGGGGGTAACTTGGCAACGCCGCGAGTTATGGGGTTCTTTTGCCGATCCAGAAATTTTAGCAGCACAATTGGGTTGGGTGATGATCGGCGTGGTGTTGGTATGGTTGTGGGCCTGTCTCGATTTTATGAAAAGTGGAGCCAAGGAGACCCCGAGGCGAATGGCGTTTTTTGGGGGAACGGTCGCTACGGCTGTGTCCTTGTTTGTGATCGTATTTGCCATGATCTGCGATTTCACCATGGGACTTTCTCTGGCCCACCAACGTTACACTCTGATTGGATTTGCTGGGTTAATCGTCGGTAGTGCCTGGTTAATTGGCGGGATCACCCACAGTTGGGGGCGGGCCGTCGCCTTGGCACTATTGATGGTCCTCAATCTGGGAGGAAGTCTAGAGAGGCATTGGATGAGGGACTTCTGCATGAATTTCCGAATCAATCAAATGCGATTCGAGGATTGGGAAACGGCGATCGACCTAATCAAAAAAGACACCGCGAATCA
>JBGSIY010000563.1:0-8785 GCA_041742275.1 Pirellulaceae bacterium
CCGGTTACGGTGCTCCGGGAAAAGCCGCGACCCTGTTGAACTACTGTGGCATCCGCGAAGACTTGATTTCCTACACCGTCGATCGCAATCCTTACAAACACGGACGCTTTATGCCTGGAGTCAGGATTCCCGTCTTTCCGACCGAACGTATTCGAGAGACGAAGCCTGATTTTGTGGTAATCCTGCCCTGGAACCTCAAAGATGAGATCATTCAGCAGTTGGACTACATACGCGAATGGGGTGGAAAATTTATCCTTCCCATTCCCCAGGCCATGATCATTGACCCGAATCCATAAACCCACTATTTCGGGTTCTGATACGCCGTGCTGTGGCTTGGCCGAGGAACGCCGCCTCAAAAGGTCGGCAGGCAAATAAGGTGAGATTTTCGGTATCCGTTCACGGCCGTTGCCAATCAACGGTAATTTTGAATTTTACTTTTAATCTTGCTCTGATTGTACGATCCGCAGCGAAATCGAACGGTTTCTCAAAAACCAACCACGGAGAACACCGAGAATCACAGAGACGCGAACTTGGAGCCAATCAATATAACCTGAACTGTTTGGACCAACTTTTTGGTCTTTCCGCCGTGAACCTCTGTGGTTCAACTATCACTGCGGCTAATGAATCACTGCGAGCAAGCCGAAACTGGCCGCATCACCAAACCACAGACCGTCAGAAAACGTTCGACCATCCATAATCGAACTCACAGTACCCATGCTGTCAACCCAAACGCATGTTCTGTTGACGGCGAGCAGAATTAACGACCTGCACCTTCAGCAGCTTTGTCATCAGCAGCTTTGTCATCAGCGGCTTTGTCATCAGCGGCTTCATCCTCGCCCGATTTTTCGTCGTTGGATTTTTCTTCTTTGGTCTCTCCTGTTCCGCCTTCGGTTACCGAGTCGACATTGTCTTGCTCATCATCTTGATCCTCATTGATATACAACTCGGCTACGACCTCGGACGTCGGCAGTTCATCCCCTTCTCCCGCTGCCTCTCGACGATCGATGAACGCTTGCAGCGGATGGTTTTTGGGCCATTTTTGACCGGTGACTTTGAGCATGCGGTTGTACTTTTTGAGATCCGCGACGATATCATCCCCCAGCTTGCCAATTTGCAAAATCGGGTATGACTTCATGATTTCGCTCCAGATGGCGAAACTTTGATCGTAGACAGAAATGGCGCCTTTCCGCGTTATCACTCTCTGGTTGGTTTCACGATCAAGTTGATATTCGTCATCGAAGATCGACTGACGTTGCAATTCCGTCGCGTCAAATAACCTTTGGTGAGCTTGTACCGTTTCACGAGTCGATTCCACTTCGGACAATACTTTCCAGAATCGATAGTTGGCAATCGACAAATTCGATTCGACCGTGGCCATGTCGGCCAATATCGCTTTTATCTGTTCATACAATTGCAGCACCACCACAGCGTCTTTTTCGTTTGATTCTTGAGCAACCAACGCGTCGATATCGTTCGCAGACAATTGGCGTTCGAAGTCGCGGACAAACCTCCGCTGTTCATCGGTCCGTTGGTCGGCGGGCAAATCCAGAATAAATTTGTCTTCATCGCTGAGGTTCATGTTCGCAATAAATTGCGACGTCAGTCGATCACGAACCCCGGGGGAAAACTCATCGAGTTGGGTCCTCAGACGCTCCAGACGAATGTCCAACTCACTTAAACTCTCTAAAGTGATTTGCGAACTATTCGGGCCTGCGGTAATAGGAAGGGAACCATAGGCTGACCATTCTTGGTTCGCTTGAGCCCAAGTTGCTTGAATCGTTTCATCTGTGCGGAAATCGTGTTGAAGCCCCAGCGCCATGTTTCTCAACTGAGCGGGCCGTCGCATATAAAAGATCAAATCGCCGGTGTATTTTCGGAAGCCTTGTTCATCCACCAGTCGTCGTGACCAATCGTACCACTGATAGGCCATCTTCCAGTTGTCATGCCCGAACTCGCGAGTATCGTACAATTCTGGCTCCACGAACGAGCTCAAATCCTCGTGAAAATCTCGGTCGACGCGAAACATCCGACGAAACTCTTTTTTCTCATCGCTGTTACCGATTTTCATTCCGGTGAAGAAACCCAAACTGTCAGTCATGCGATGATCGCGATAGTTATACCCGATACCTTGGGTCAAAAACTTAATGCCTTTTTTAACCCAGTGGTAGCGATATTCGTAATCGTCAAACTCCATGGAAATGTTGTAGGACAGGTTGTGGGCCTGAAAGTCCCAAACCTTGACAAAGTTTGGTTGGATCTTGACCAGCATATTTAAGGTCGCTTCCAGTTGATCCCATTCTTCCATTTTCCCATGCTTGTCGGCTTGGCCCCATAACAAGTTCACGGCGACACCGCGCAATCCCAGCGATGCCAACTTCATGGTCTCACTAGCCGGATCGATCTGAGAAAGTTTATCTTGGGCTAAATCGAAACTGGACCTTAATCTAGCCAGTTCCCCGCCGGCATCTCCCGTATCATTGACGCGTTGAGTCGCAACGTCTTCGGTCCCAATATTCGCGGTCCCCAAGCTGGAAGGTCGTGAGATCATCGAAATAGGGGCCAACAAAACGCCAATCAGGGCGATGTAAATGACCTTACGAATAAAGGAACGAGACTGGTTCATGTCTTACTTCGCGATTTCTCGCGTCTTTAAACAAAAGTAACCGAAAATCGAAAAACCAATACACAACGCGAATGCAGTACTCAGGGCTATCGCAATATGATCGAAATCAATTGCATACCCTTCCACCAAAAATTTGGAAAAATTCAATTTGGCGAAGTTAGGAGCGATGTTCGTCAATGCGGATAGAATATTTACTAGCAGCAAATCGAATTGGCGCAACAACGTCGTCGCCACGCCCGCTTCCATCTCCATATCCATACTTTTCTGTGTGATAATTTTATAAAACGACTCGACGGGACCACCGCCAACGCTATCGGGACTGAGCATTCCTTTGATAAAGTCCGTGCTGAAACCGACGATCATCATGACCAAGGTCCCTACCACAGCCACAGGGGCACTCAAGAACGTACTGAAGGCGACGCCCAAGGAAACAATGACCAGCATCTGAGCCCAGATACCCAAGTAAGTCTTAAAAAAGTTCCACGCGTAAGGATGATCCGCTACGCGAAAATACAGATCCGACTGGGCTGTCCCTAAATATTGGTTCTGATCTTCACAACGCAGAACCAAGTTGACTTGTCCATTCTTCGCAAAGTCATCAAAAAGATCAAATTCACCCTTATTCAACACCGTTCCGTCCGGCGAAAGAACTTGCCCCAACATTTTCCGTTTTAACGGCAAAATTTGGGTTTGGTATTCGTTGGTTTCAAACACCACCAGATCGGAGACAATTTTATTATCCGCATCCGGATTGTTAGGCACGCTTTCCACCTGCAAACTGCCGATCACGCGTTTTTCAATGTCCCCCTTGGATGTCCGAAAAACACCCAGCTTCATCTCCAAAACATAAAAATCATCGTTTTGGAAAAGGTCTGCTGACATATTATCAAACTGAAAAACAGCCTTAGACAACGTGCTGCGGCTCATATAGGAACCACCGTCAATGTAACCCTTCGACTGGATTTCCTTGCCAATATTGTATCCCTTATCCTTGAGATTCCCGGCGTTATCGTAAAACGTCAACTCGTTGGAATAATAGGGAACTCGAGCACGGAAAAAGCCTTTTGAGGTACCCAACGAAAGTTTCGCATCCTTGCCTTCACCTTCGACGACCACATTATGAGTGTGCGCCGACGTCGGCTCAACGATCATTCTCAAATAGCGTATTCTGCCATCGGGTAACGTCTCTTGGGAAATCACATTGTCTTCATTCAATGGCTTGGACTTGGCATCGCGAATGTCTTCGATTAATTCCACAATGTGCCGATGTCCATCGTCAAACGTCGTCTCACCTTCCATGATGGCCGATTCCGAAACGCGTTTGCCAAATCGGTTCAAACGAGTCACCGGATCGATCTCCGCCAGTGATGCGATGGTTTGCACATCACCCACTAATTGATGGTTGTGAGAGAGCCCGCGCCAGACAAACAAAAAGCTCAACAAGCCCATCAGGGCGATCAAAACGGTTCCGATGACGGCAAATCCAACGACACGTCCCAAAACCACTTCCGAGGCTCGGACTGGTTTTGTGACCACCGTGTAGATGGTTTTGTTTTTGATATCCTCGGGCAAACTAAAACAGGCAATCAACATGCCCATCATCAAAACCAATAGCTGCGTGCCGAAAGCGACAAAATTGATATAAATTCGATCGGGGTTTTCACTGCCGGCGTTCATAAACCAACCGCCAAATAACAGCGCAACGGCAAACACGGCAAACGTGACCATGACAACCCGCCGCCTCACCGATTCTTTAATCGCCAAACGGGCAATCGCCATCACGCGACGGGGGGACGTTCCCAGAAAATCGGGTATCGAACCACCCACGGTTTGGGCCACAACATAAAACCCCTCACTCGGGCCATGGCGAAACGCTGCTACCAAATAGCCGAAAAAGACACCCAAGACAGTTAACGCGAACATCAGCAATAGGAATGTGCCGATGGCATTAGGCAACCAACTCGAAAATGCCGTAAAATTATTGTCAATCATTGATCTATTTACTTTTCAACTTAGTTTCTGCTGTTTAGTTGCAGCCGTTTCGTTGCTGCTGTTTTTTTGATGCTGTGCACCCAAGCGGTTTGTCACGGCTGGCTTATCCTGACCATCATCCCAGTTCCCCAGCAACGCCAGTTCCCCCATCACCTAATTGGCCGATCTCACCCCCCATGCCTATCGATGTACTAACTCTCTTTTTTCGCATCGACCGCACGGCTGGACCGATGTCCCGGACGGTCTTGACTCTCACGCACGATTGAAAGGAACAAATCTTCCAAAGTGGTTTTTGGGTTCTCCATAGACAGAATTTCACCACCATGTTTTTTGATCACTTCCCGAATTTCAGCATGAGCCGATTCAGGGACATTGTTGAAACGAACTTGAGTCTCATCACTGACTTGCAACAACGAATCGACGCGTCCCAACTCTTTCAATTCGCCTTGATATAAAATGGCAATTCGATCACAAACGTCTTGGACGTCCGCCAAAAGGTGGCTGCACATCACAACAGTCTTACCTTGTTCCTTCAGTTCAATGATCATGTCTTTCATTTCCCGGGTCCCCAGTGGATCCAAACCGGAGGTAGGCTCATCGAGCAAAATGAGGTCAGGGTCATTGATCAGGGCCTGAGCCAGACCAATCCGCCGCACCATCCCTTTCGAATACTCCCGCAACTGCCGCCGTTTGGCCCAAGTCAAACCTACTTTTTCGATCAACTCGGCAGCTCGCTCCTTGCGAACTTTCGTGGGCATGTCAAACAATCGGCCGTAAAAATCAAGCGTTTCCTCGGCGGTCAAGAACCGGTAGAGATACGACTCCTCGGGAAGGTAGCCGATCCTCTCATTTTTGGTGACTTCGGTTGCGTCTTTGCCAAACACCAACGCGCGTCCGCTCGTGGGAAACAGCAGGCCGAGCAGCAGTTTGATCGTTGTTGACTTCCCCGATCCATTGGGGCCCAACAAGCCAAACACTTCGCCCTTGCGGACTTCCAAATCCAACGATTTCAGGGCGTTCACTTTGGGGCGTCCCCAGAAGTCGCGGTAGACCTTCGACAGGTTCTGAGCTTCGATCACGATATTGGCATCGTAGTCTGGGTTAGTTTGCTCTAACTTGCGGGTCCCGGCTTTGGCTGGTTTCGCGGCAGCAGTCGACATACTGGTTTTCTCCAAAAATGTGTCACGCCCTTCGATGGGCTAACTTTTTTTGCTGTTTCAATTTATTTGAATGGTTTGTTTATTTGAATGGTTTGTGAACAGGGGGCGCCTTTTTTTACGCTCGCTTCCCAAATGTGGTTCCGAAAAGCCGAATATTCCCGAGGAATTTCGATTCGATCCTGCGACAAAACAGAAATGAATCAGCCGAGATGGGATCTTTTGCCACAACATCCTCTGAGCACATCCCACCCTCGCCCCCTCCGTTTCAGCCTCGAAGCCTTAACCAACGAAGCAACTCAACCCAAGTCCCACGTAACAACGCAATGGCGTGGCGAAAGGACGCTGCCGGGGCTAACGGAAACGTTACCTTGACCCTTCTGAGAGAGCTGGGCTCATTTTAGAACGCACCCCCCGTTTCCACAAGCTACGGGACCCGTGCTCTAGCCGCTTCCAGCCATCTTTCTGTTCCTCTCAGGTCAACTCTACGTCTAATCGACGGCCCGCATCGGGCGGACCGCGTACCCATTCGCACCCCTTTTCAACACGCTCCCTGTTGACGTTGGCTGTCAGAACGGCAAAACTTTCCCACTCGGTATTCACAGCGTGCCCGCTTTATAATGAGAACATCGCCAATATTCTCAGCACCCGATCCCTGCCAATATGAACAAATCTACTTTTGATTCTGAGAGCCTGAGTTCCTCCGGCTCTTCCCCCATCCCCTCACTCGCCGCCTTGCTGGATCGCCTTTTTCAGTCCCTAAATTACGAGAAAAAAATAACCTCAGGTACGCGGGGGATGAAAACCTATCCCATTCGGTTTCTATTAAACGAACTCAAAAATCCCCATCTGAATTCTCGAGTGGTACATGTCGCAGGAACTAAGGGCAAGGGGTCGGTGACGCGCGTTTTGACGGCAGCATTGAACCAGGCGGGATATTTAGCAGGTTGCTACACTTCGCCCCATTTGAACGTTTTCAACGAACGGATTTCCATCGGCGGTTCCGATATTTCCGATGCAATTTTGCAGCGAACACTGGCGACGTTGTTTCAAGTTGTCGACAACAACGCCACAGCCGATTGGACGCGTCGTTTGACCTTCTTCGATTTGGCGACCGCCGCGGCCTTTCTGGCCTTCTCGCTGGAACAGGTGGAGATCGCTGTAATCGAAGTCGGTTTAGGAGGTCGATTGGATTCGACCAATGTCTGCCAACCTACCCTGGCGTTGATTACCAACATCAGTTTTGACCATGAACGGCAACTGGGTAACACCCTTTCCCTGATCGCGCGCGAAAAGGCCGGTATCATTAAAACGAATGTGCCCGTTCTTTCGGCGGCAACTGCACCGGACGCGATCGAGGTAATCGCCGAAACGGCAGCGGCCAACCATTCCCCCTTTAACTTAATCAATCGCGATTTTTGGGCGACCGAAATTAAACTGGGGGACGATGGCGGTACGTTCAATTTTGAAACGAGAGACGGCCAAGGCCAAAACCTGGAGCAACTCAAAATTGCCATCCCCGGACGACACCAAATCGATAACGCTTGTTTGTCTGTGGCGGCTCTGCAATTTCTGGAACGCAATGGATTTGCTCGAGTCAACGAAAAAGTCATTCGCGACACACTGGCTAACTTCCAGCATATTGGCAGAATTGAATTCGTGACGCGGCACCCAACAATCGTGATGGATGTCGCGCACAATGTCGCCTCCACGCAGGCGTTGGTTGATACCCTGATTGTTCGCTCGGATTGGTCCAAATTCCGGCGGAAAACACTGATTGTGGCCATCAGTCGCGACAAGGATTGCAGCGGGATTCTCGCTCGCTTGCTCCCCGTTTTCGATCGAATCATCTTTACTCGTTTTTTGAATAACCCTCGCGCTTCGTCACCGGCCGACCTGCACGAAATGGGTCGCCACTTTCGTTCAAAACAGAAAATTCAATGCGAATTTCTCGAAACGGAATCCCCAGAGGAATCGTGGCAGAGAGTGACTGACGATTTACAAGCGGATGATTTCGTTTGCATAGCCGGTTCCTTGTTTTTAGTCGCTGAACTCCGCCCCCTGGTCCTGGAATACAAAGCCTCAACCGAACCACCGATAGCGAAAGGCCCCTGCTCATGAATGTGACTGCAGAAATCATTGCCATCGGCGACGAGATGATTGGCGGCTCGCGTCTCGATACCAACACCCAGTGGCTGGCAGTCAAACTGACAGAACTCGGATTGAACGTCGCCTTCCACTCCACGGTCGGCGATCATTTCGAAAACCAAGTTGCCGTGTTCCATACGGCTTGCATTCGAGCTCAAGTCGTGATCGTTACCGGCGGTCTCGGCCCGACTGCCGACGACTTGACTCGCTGGGTTATGGCCGAAGTCGTCTCGCGGCCGCTCGTGGAGGTTCCGGAATGTGTCGAACACATCCGCCGCATCTTCTCCAAATACGGCCGCGAAATGCCCGCATCGAACACCATTCAGGCTCAGTTTCCCGATGGCTCCCTCGTCATCCCTAATTCCGAAGGGACTGCGCCAGGTATCGATTTCACTTGGCACTCACCCGCGGGCAAAGTGGAAATTTTTTGTCTCCCGGGTGTGCCGGCGGAAATGAAAGAGATGTGGGAGTCTTATGTCGCGCCGACAATCATGCAAAGATTCGGCAGTACACAATCAGTGGCGACGCGCGTCGTCAATTGCTTCGGTGCTGGAGAAAGTCAAACCGAAGAACTCTTAGGCGACCTGATTGCCCGGAACCGCAGCCCTTTGGTCGGTATCACGGCCAGCAAAGCAACCATTTCTTTACGGATTACGGCCCGAGCTGAATCTCAGGAACAAGCGATCAATCAAGTCAGTCAAGTGGAGGAATATATTCGTGAGCGATTGGGTGATCTGGTGTTTGGTGTCGGCGACGAGACGTTGGCGACCATCGTTCTTCGGGAACTCCAGCAAGTGGGGCAGCGACTGGCCATCTGCGACCTCGGACTGTTTGGCGACGTGCTCTCGGCCCTGTTGCACGAGGC
>JBGSIY010000564.1:0-12250 GCA_041742275.1 Pirellulaceae bacterium
TGATGAGTTGGAAATGCAAGTCCTCATATTGGACGACGGCTTTCAACATCGCCAACTCGCTCGCGACTTGGATGTGGTCCTGATCGATGCTCTTTGTCCATTCGGATTTGACTATTTGTTGCCGCGTGGTTTGTTGCGCGAATCCATTGCAGGATTGAAGCGTGCTGATGTGGTCGTGATCACTCGGTGTGATGCGGTTGGCGAGCAGCAACTACGCAAATTGGAAATCACAATTCAACGACACGCGCCCCAAACAACTCTGGCGCGTGCCAGATTCACCCCCCAAGCCTGGTTACAGAGCAATGGAGAGCGTCAGGTTCGAGACAGCCACGCGGGTCGACGCGCCTTGATGCTGTGTGCCATTGGCAACCCTTTAGGTTTTCAACAGACACTCAAGGCATTGAATGTCAACGTCATTGGACAAATTCTATTTGCCGATCACCATTCCTTCTCAACAGAAGATTTGGACTCGGTCCGTGAGCAGGCCGAAACATTGGGCGCTGAAATTGTTGTCTGTACCTGGAAAGATCTTGTCAAAATCAACCGCAATCGTTTGGGCCCCTTCCCCCTGTACGCGCTCGAGGTCCGAGCCGAGATCACCCAAGGCCAAAAGCAAATCGAGGAAAAAATAGATTCCATCTCTGCCGGACTCAACACCGATTAGCGACTCGACCTTCAGTGCCCGTCCCGATTCGCCGTCGTCCCCACACTACTGGGGCTCTACCGTTGACGAGGCAAGTCTTGTTTGGTGGAACGCCGCAACCGCCGCGACATAAAGCCCTCGCGAGACATGACTCCGTCAACTTCGCCCCCTTCTGCGTTGGGCGCGTTTTTCATGGAATCGAGTCGTGAAGAGGCCGATGGATGCTGATTTGGGGCGACGTTCGTCAGGTTCAATTGGGATCCAAACATTTGGTCGATAAACTGGGGCCAGTAACCTTGTAAAAGAATTCTGGCTTCATCGACAGTGGCCGGGTTGGCCAATAAGGGGCCAGCCGAAGCCATGAATTGCGTGATTGCCTTCAGGTCATTCTCATCAAACCATCGATCATACAGCTCAAAACGATCGACCCAAACCGAACCCGTATCCATTAAATCCAGTCCGATCCGTAACTTCGCTTGGGGATTAATCGGCAAATCATCGAAGTGAACGATAAACTGTTTCCAGGTTCCTTCCAATTGGTTTCCAGGACTGTTATTGGCAAGTTGACCCACCGAGCCAAAGCGATAATATTCCACGCCCTCTTCATTGGATTCGACGGCAATCCTTAACGGGGGTTGCTGGCCCTCCGCCTCGGTTCTCAGCCAAACCGACAACGTAAGCCGTCCCGTCGCAGGATTGGGAAACCAATTGCTACGCATCCAAGCCACCTCGCCAGAATTAACTAACCGAAAGACTTGGCGGTCCTCTGTTGCCTCATCAACCTGTGATACCAAACTCGGCTCCGTCGACGCACCATAAGTCCATCCCTCCAGGCCCTGGCAATTGGGGTTTTGCAAAACTTGAATCTCAGCGGGCTTGCTGGCCAACGACAATTTGGCTTGAAGCGAATGAAAATACTGTCGTAAACGCGTACCCGCCTCGGGTGGTAATTCGACCTCATAGCCGACAATCGCGTTGTTCACATCGCCGTGCGACAACGCAACAAGGCCGTAGGGCTCCAACTCCACAATCAATGGGTCACTCGGCTCTCGGACCACCATCGTCGAGTCCCGCTGGGGGGGCGTAACCTCGACCCCCAAAGTGGGCCTGCGGAACTGAAGTTTAACGCGACAACTCCAGGGACTGCTGTTAACGACATAAGCATAGGATTGTCCCGTGGGCGTTACAACTTGCCGCACAGCGCAAGGTCGCACCGGCGATCGACCCTCATGTGAGGAAACATCTAGAAACGGGAGATCCGGCAAGGCCGCAAAAGCCGCAAACCAACGACTTGTCGAATCCTCCGGTTGCATGTTCAACAACCAACCACCATCGACTATCAACCGTGAGTCATAGCGATAGAGAGCCTCGGCAAACCGACGGCGATTTTGCTCGCCCACCGGGCCGACCAACTCCAAACTCTGATGATCTCGATAAGAATCTAACTCCGGTATCCCCTGGCCTAGCTCAGCAAAACCAACCCAGCGATCGCGTCTGCAAAACAAATCCCCAGTCTCCCGCAATTGGCCAAAGTATTGATCCATTTGCCGACTCTGATCCACATGCATTTCAATTCGCTGTTGAGCCAACGATTCGTTGGGAGCAACACGACGAGGACGCAAAAAAACGGCGGATGTTTCTTCGGACCAAATCGCCGAATCCCAACCGACATCCCGCAAAGCATCAGACAAATTGGCCGCGACATGCAGGGAGGGACTCAAGGACTGATTCATATCCCCCACGCGAAATAAATCTACGCTGGCCAAGTAAAACTTAGACGCCGGCTTGATCGACTGCATCCGCCGCTCCCATGTTCCGTAGTTTTGAGCGATCTGTCGGCAGCGCCAGTCAATCCATTGCTGACGTCGCTCACCGCGTAACAAACTCGCAATGGCGGATGCCAAATTTTCGGACGTTGGCTCCGGTTCCTCCGGCAATGAATCGCGATAAAACCTTTGGATCGTCACAAGATCGTAGCCCCACTTTCTACCTGGCAACATGGCTAACGTATCGCCGCGACACAGCAAACTGATGCCTTGGAAGGATGAGTGGCGACCATATCTTTCGGCTAACTCCTCTACCACGTCTTCCACCGCACCGCGAACTTGCAACGAAAGTGGGTTGTACAAAGGCATCGGCTGGCTCTTTTGCATCCGTTGCCCGCGATAGTCGCGCAGTTCAATATCGCTTTCCAACCCCGAGGGTAGATGGTGGACCTGGGACTCGAGAGAGGGGAGGGGGTCGCTCAAGGATAACGTGGTCACCAGCGACAATCCTTCTCTCGCAAACATCCGAAACAAAAGCTCCAGTACGTCTTTGGGAATAGGATCTTGCCCCGTGGAATAGAAGGCTCCCGAATCAAACTGTGGCGTAAATTGCATTAGCGAGCTGGGATACAACCCACCGCCATTGGCATTGGCTGCCAACATCAATCCCGTATGCTGCGTCGACTTCAAATACTGAACCATTCGATCAGCACTCGTATAGAACGTGAGCCAGTCGTCCAGGTGTTCTCCCGAACCCACATCGAAATGTTTGCTCCCACCAAAATTTTCTGCGATAAGAGGCATCTCTAGAAACGCTAACCGTTGGCGTTGCGCGGAGACGGGTAAAATCGACTCGCTCGGACGTGCCAGACGCTGGGGCCCTTGTTCCACTTTGACTTGCATGACGCTTAAATCGGACGTCGGATGTCGGTTGGAAACCAACAGAAATGGTCGATCGGTATTGGGCCAAAATACAAAAGAATGTTCGGCGCTTTTTTGGGACTCGGCATCCCACAGCCAACTTTGCGAATCATTAGAGGCAATTCCTGAATGAAACCCAAAATTGGATAGTGGCTCATCGTCTTTCGGCTGAAGAATACTAATCCCGACTGCAAACGTTGCAGCCGATGAGTATTCTATCGTCAGGCGATGCGGGCGATCGATGTCGCCGACGTGCAAGGGCAAGACCTGCGACTCTCCCGGACCGAGCGATAGCGCACCCTCGCGCGGAACGGCCAAATTTCCTGCCGTATCGGAGCTCTCGGCTGTCTCCGAATCACGTGCAGCCCGCATTGGAATCTTTAAACCTGGCGTTCCCCAATTCCAGAACGTCCCCGTATCGGACTTACTCTGCCGTTGCGAATCGTATCGTTCTTGGGGGATTTCATTCCATTGAGTGACAACAGGATTGGCTCCGAATCCATCCGTCGGTGGACGGCGGTCCAAAACCACAAATTGTACCTTGCGAATCACTTTGTCCGCATTCACTTTCGCTTGATACCAGGCTGATTCAAAACTAAAGGTCAAATCATAAACGCCTTCCACATCAGGAACAGGAAAATCCCAAGCGATGGGTTGGGCGTTTCCCCATTGATCAAAATCAACATCGCGGACTTGGCTCATGAGAACGTTGGTTCCCTCACGCGCTCGCGTGATTCTCGCATGTAACTTCAACCCATGGCTGTTGTTGTAGCCCGTTAAATTTCCCTTGGTTTGCAACACCCAACGTTCGCCTGGATCAAATATTAAATGAGGGCGTTGCACATCGACTTGAATTTGATCTCCAGGTGCCCGGGCCAAGACAAACCGATTCCGTTCACTGTCAAGATATTCGTGCAGGGGAGTGGATTTGAGATCACCCAATTGAATTGTACGAATGGTTTTCTGCTGCGGCGCTTCAGCCGAATCTATTTCAACGGTTAAACGAGAATTGGAATAACCGGCTGCAACAAAATCGATACCCCCGTAATTTGAGGGCGAAGGCTGGACGACGACCAATTCCCCGTCATGCATATATGCCGAACCCGGGGCATCGGCAGCGATGCTCAGCAAACGCGGTTCCGACACAATTGCATCATTGCTGCGAACGCGAACGCGCCATGTTCGATTTGCACCGCCACCCCAGGTCAAACGAAGCTTGACCACGTGTGTGCGATCGGGAGGTGTGACAACTAACGCATGAGCGCGGGCGCGTGGGACCGCCATGAGCATCCCGAGGATAACTCCGCTGCAAATCATTATCACTATCAACCGACGGCGCATCTGGGCTGCCGACGGCGGACGTCCCTGTCCGATCATGCGCTACTGTGCTCTGCGGAAAACCACTTTTTTCATGGGCCAGCCAGATTGTCCCTAATCTAGCGCCAAGCCCATAGGCAGGCGGAAACTAGCAATTCCAAGCCCCCAGGACTAGGGCAAACCCATTTTTTGCTAGCTAACCCACTCGCAAAAACATTGTCTTGCAGAAACTGCTCGCCAATCACTAAACCATCCCATTCGCCAAAATATCCGACAACGGAAAATCTTCGGACGGCAACCGTCGGTCGCTAGCCATCTCCGTTAACGCCTCCACGACATCATGACACCGATTGGCAACATCATTCATTTCCCACCGATCGTCGGGTTTGGCGAATAGTTTGGGGGGCTGGGTATCGGTCAATAATTTCCAAGAATGGGTTCTCAGGGCAATGTCGCCTTGTTGATTCCGGCTAAGCAAAATTTCTTGCTTGCGGTTGGGGAGCACGGGTACCCTAGGCCAGGGCTCATGATTAAACCAGGCTCTAGCCCAATCGGTCCAATGGTGCGCATAAACTAAATTCTGCGAACGGATATTCGCGTAAGCTGCGTCGGGGAGCAGGAGAAATAGTGGCACATGCAGCGCGTCGTCATACAGGCAACTTTCCGGGGCACCAAATCGTTGATGTTCTCCGACGGGAAACGAACGGGGAGCCGTGACACAAATCAAGGGAAGCGACCCTCCCTCAAACTGGCTCTCCAGTGTCCGCAGAAACAATTCCAAACAATGGTCCACTACCAAAAGTTGTGCCGCATAGGCCTGCTGCCAACCCAACAGACGATCCGAGGCGTCGCCTTCCAAGCGAGCTATGGCCTCCAAGCTGACTTCCAGAGGAGGTGGTGGATCGTCGTCGCCGGTCAAAGACAATCGGTAGCGATACGGTGCATCCCAGGCTTGAAACAGCCCATGTGAATGCAAGATGAGCAGTTCGTTGTCGGCGACTTGCAATGATTGTTCAATTGCCGTGGAAAAAAAACGGGCGATCGCGGTTTCTTCGATTTCTGCTGCGGCCTTTTCCACACGAGGGTATTCCAACTCGATCACTTCATCACAATGCAAATCCCCCCAGCGGCAAACTGTCTCGCTATCGGAAACCAAACGCCTGTCGATGACGTCATTCAACGGACCCAAGTCGCTGGCTTCCCACCCCCATGCCTCGGGGTCATGCCGGGTCTCTCCGGCCTAAGCCGTCTCGAACAACACTCCGCGACTCGCCAAATAATTAAAGCCAGGCGTGCGGAGCCAAGTATTACCGTAGGGCCCCAGATAGCGTGCCCCCATCCCATCAATCGACAACAAAATCACAGAACGATTTGGCAAGTTAATTTCTCGTGGTCAAAAAAGGAACAAAATGGGTTGGGTCAACCTGTTTTTTTTGGAAGAGGCGTCGTCAAAGCCTTAGAAATCCTGATAATAACATTTTCGGAATTCCCTACTTTGTTTCAACGAGCATCATGTCAAATATCCAGTATAGCACCAACCGCCTCATTGAATTGATTCGCGAGAAGGCTTTGAAGTTCGGGGAATTCAAGCTCGCCTCAGGAAAAATGGCGAAATACTATTTGGACTGCCGCAATTTAACGCTAGACGGTGAAGGAGCCAATCAAATTGCCTTGGGAATGATCGAAGAGCTCCGTCGCTCCGGCATCCCCGACTTAGTCGGCGGCATGGCGATCGGCGCCGACCCTATCACGGCCGCGATCATTACCTGCGGATATCAACAAGGTCTCTCGATCCGCGGATTTATGGTTCGCAAGGAACCGAAGGCTCACGGAACGGGAAAGACCGTCGAGGGCCCGATCACCGAGGGCCAAACGGCAGTGATTGTCGAAGACGTGATTACCACCGGAGGTAGTTCGATCTTGGCTATCGAACGAGCTCGCGATGCCGGACTGAAAGTCGAACGTTGCCTGACGATCATCGATCGGCTTCAGGGAGGAGCAGAACGCATGCAAGACATCGGCGTCCAGCTTCAATCTCTCGTCACCATCCAAGACCTGGGTTTAGAATAATCCCCGCCTTCGTTTACGGCATCGGAGTGGTCATTGTGCTGAGGCATTGTGCTGTGGCAATATGCAGTAGTCGTTTGCCGTAGTATTGTGCCGAAGTAATGTGTCGTGAGACCATGCGAGGCTCGGATTTCGATACGGCCTCACGCTTATCCCTTGAGAAACGAAGAAGCCGGAGGACGACAAAATCTTCCTGCCCATAGCTAAACCAAGACTAAATATTGAGTCCCCGTTCTCAAAATCAAGAGTGTAAACGATACCACAGGAACGTTGTGGGCCAACGCTTGTGTTCCGCCCATTTTCAAGCTGACTTCCATTTTTGACATTGGCAATTACAATCCGATGATACGTTGTTCACTCTCCCACATGTAATCCAGCCCGTTTTCATTCGCTTTTTTAATGATCAGAAAGTTAAAAATTTACCATGTCGGCAAGCTCACCCCTGGAATCACGACACAAGTATCTGGTCACTGGTTGTGCCGGTTTCATCGCCTCGCGCGTTACGGCTCTCTTGCTGGAAGCAGGCCATACGGTCGTCGGGCTGGACAACCTGAACGACTATTATGATGTCTCTCTGAAGGATCATCGGATCGACGAATTGAACCGCTTGCCAGGCGCCGAGGAACGCTTTCATTTCCACCGTTTGGATCTCGAGGATCGGGAGGGCGTCGCGTCGTTGTTTGATGGCCATCCCGATTTTCATGGGGTAATCAATTTGGCGGCCAGGGCTGGCGTGCGTTACAGCATGCTCAATCCTCACGTCTATATGACAACCAACGCCATGGGCAGTTTGAACTTGTTGGAGGAAATGCGTACGCGGGGAATCAACAAATATGTTCTGGCCAGCACTTCTTCGCTCTACGCAGGCCAGGCAATGCCGTTTCACGAGGACCTAGCGGTCAACACGCCCATCTCATCTTATGCAGCGTCAAAAAAATCCGCGGAATTGATGGCCTACTCACATCATTTCCTTTATGGTATCGACGTTTCCATTTGTCGCTACTTCACAGTTTACGGGCCGGCGGGACGGCCTGACATGTGTATTTTTCGCTTTATTCGCTGGATTGATGAAGGCCAACCGATCGAACTGTTTGGAGACGGATCACAAAGTCGCGACTTCACTTTTGTCGATGACATCGCCCGAGGAACTATCGCCGCACTCAAGCCCGTGGGTTATCAAATCTTTAACCTGGGCGGCGGCAATCAACCGATTTCTTTGAACCTCATTATTGAAAAACTTGAAATCCTGCTGGGTAAGAAAGCCGTGATTGAAAACCATGAGTTTCATAAAGCCGACATCAAGTCGACTTGGGCCGATATTGCCAAAGCCGGCAAGGTGCTCGACTGGCGGCCTCAAGTCTCCCTGGACGACGGACTGCAGGCCTGCGTCGATTGGTACCTAAACAATAAACCTTGGTCCGAGCAGATCGTGCTCCCGTAGAACGTGCTCCTATAGGAACCGGAGTTGCGGGCGCCAGCTGTCAGGCAGGACCATCAACGATGTACTCGTTCCCGACTCGACTGAACGACGGTTCAACGGGGCGACGCTTTTTCGGGGGCACGGTTCTTCTGGTTCTGTTCGAAGACCACCATGTGATTTGACCCGATCCCCGCAGCACAGAGCGGGCTTTTTTTAATAGTGTCCTCGGCGGCCTTGTGTTACACGGAGGCCTAGCGTTCCTCGGCGGCCTTGCGTTCATGGATTTTGGCGAGAGTCACGTTTCCTGTTTGCTGATAGGCTTTGGCCAGTGCCTGATGGATCTCTTTCGAACCAGGAATTCCATTAATGGCAATTTCTAGGTCGGTAATGGCTTCTGACCAACGATTGAGACGAACATAAATCATCCCCCGCGTCTCGCGTGCGTCAAAGTTGTCCGGTGCCAACTCCACGGATCGCGTCGAGGCTCGCAGGGCCTCATTGATCTCATCGGGATAGGCCTGCTGCAACAGGTAGGCGAGATTATTCCAGGCCACATGATCATCAGGGTTCTTATTCACGGCTCGTTGCAACAAAGTACGTGCCCGTCCAAAATCTTGTTTGACGACAGCATCTGTACCTAGAAACTCCAGAATGTAAGCTGGCGTTTCCGAAGAAGCTTCTAAACTAGCAAAAACTTGACTCAGATCTGGCTCCGATTTCGAGCGATTGAGGAGCTCATTGATCCGGGCTGAAAGGAGTTTGCGATTGACGCTATTTTTAACCTCGCCAATTTTCAACAACTGTGCGGCAATCTGTTCCGGTGGCAATTCATTGGCAGTCAGCATATTTTTCTCGAATTCTCGAATGGATTCGACTTGTTGCTCCATCGCCAGTCGTTCGTCTTCAGGAAATGCAGAGTTCCACAACCCCAGCACACGCTGAACTCCTTCCGGTGTACCGGACAGGCGTTCGGCAGACAGCCAGAGAGCATAGGTCCGGCTGTTGGATATCGACGCCATATCTTTTTCGTCTTGAACCAGCCGCAAAAAATTACTCGCATCAATTTTTGCCTCTTCCGTGGCTTGCATTGACAGTGAGATTTCTAATTTTTGAGCGGCTGCGGGAAGAAGTTTGGTGGCGGCTAATTTTAGTTTCTTTAGCCCCGTTTCAAAATCCTTTTCCTCCAAAGCCACTAGACTTTCGAGATAATCTACGGCGGGGATCTCGCCCGTTGTGCCGCGGCGAGCCCACATGAGATGTTGGGTCACTTCATCTAGCACTTCATCGCGATTTTCCGCAGCGGGTTGAGACAACAAATGCTGGGCCATCCAAAGGTGCGCGTTGGTGTTCCCTGTCCCGTCCAGCGGCGCCAGCCGTTTGATGATTTCCACAGCCTCGGTTGTCTTGCCGTCATTGATCAAGGCGTTGGCCGTTTGGAACTCCATTTGTTCGTTTCGGCCACCCAGTTGGCTCAATTTCTGCTGGAACAATTCGGCTTGTTGATAATCGCGATTTTCGATCGCCGCAGCCAAGGCCTTGCGATATCGCGCCGTAATCTGGCTGTCTTGTTGGAGCGAGACACGAAGGATCAAAAAAAGAATGGGCGCTGACAAAACTACCAGAGGAATCGCCCACCATATCAATTGCTGGCGACGTGTGGCGAACAAGGCGGCGATAAAACCGGCGACGGCCACAAACGGATACCACAGCCATTTGGTCCAGCGACCTAAACTGCGGAAAAAGGGGCTGAGTTGCATACTCTCAGCTAAACGTAACAACAAGCGAAAGGGAGCCATCACCGGCCATAGCACAACGGCCAGCACTCGGCTCAATCCCGATTCACCTTGATCGGCCATCTCCGCAACTCGGGAGAAGCCGCCTGTGGCCCATCGAAAACCGCGTTCAAAGCCTTGAGACGCGGCACTGAGCCCCTCCAATAACCATGTCACAACCCAGCCGATCGTTCGGATGGGGAACATCAAAATGCGACGCCAAAGCGGCTCGATGTCATCCATCTCTTCGTTTCCGACTCAATCTAAATTTCAAAAGGGAAGTTGTCTTCTGGGAAGCTCGTCTCAGTTTACAGTCTAACACAAACACGGGTCTATCCGCCACCGTTCCCAAATGGATTTCCTCCATCATTTCCGGCGCCACCCTTTTTGAGTGGACCTTCATCAGCTTGGCCTCCGCCACCACTATTTCCGAACGGATTGGCAGTATCTTTTTTCGGAGGTGCTACGCCACCGAACGGGTTTGTGCTATCCGTCGCCGGCTTGGTCCCCTCGGCGGGCGGCGTGACCGTTTCCGTTCCGTCAGCAGCTGCCAACTCCACAGCATCAGCGTGAAAATAAGGCCGTATCTGGCCAATTTCACGCAGACATTCCAGCATGCCCGTCGATGTGCAAATGTAAATCCGATCCGTTTGCGTGTTCACTAACGATTGAAAAACCGTTTGCGTTCCCACCATCTGCAGACGTGTGCCCGTTTTGCGATCGTACACAACAATGTTGCCCGCAATGTCTTTCAGGTAAAGGTGAGTTTGGCTGGCACCGGCAAATCCACTGATATTGGGGAGCGGTTGCTCCCACCCCTGGGTTGCGATCCCGGACTGAGCATCGAAATTAAACAGGTTGTTTTCATCGCTGATGACCAACAGGGAGTCGCCCAAAGCCACCGGTGCTTTGGATACCTGTTGACCGACCGCAAAATTCCAAAGAACGCTTCCCGTGCGATCATCAATCGCATAGATGAAACCGTTAATCGTCACGGCAAACACACGACCCTGACTCGATGCAGGTGATGCCGCAAATTCTCCAGCGCCTTTAATGCGGTACTTCATCGATTTGATTTCCGACTTCGGTGCGACTGTCAAATAGCCGGCATCCGAGGTCCAGGCAACAATGTTCCCCGCCACAATCGGAGGCGTTGTCGCTGAGCCCACTGCGTTCAAGGGCAAATTCCCAAACGCTTCGGTCTCGATTGGCAACGCTTGCAATGAACCATCGGCAAGCGGCACAAAAACCGTCTCATCAGAAACCGCCGGCGCACTCAAAACCGCGTGCGTGCATTGATGTTCGAATACAATCTTTCCCGTGGCCGTATCGAGACAAAAAACTTTGGAACCATTGACCGCTGCGACATACTTTTTACTGGCACCCAAGCCCACGGACGGAAAACGTCGTGTTCCAATTTCTGTCCGCCAATTCACTTTGCCCGACTCCCCATTAATGCTGTGAACCACGCCATTGGCAGTTAAAGCAAAAATAGTGATTTTGGGAATGGAGTAGCGTTCCATTTTGACAGAGGCGTCCGATCCCAAGAATTTCAACTCGGCTTGCATCACTTCCTGCCGTAGTTTCGCGAATTCTTCCGCACCCGCGACGCCCATGACAGCGCCAGTAGGATCTAGATCTTTGTCGGAAAAGACTTCGCGTAAGCCGCCGCCAGTCAATTCGAAATATGTTGTCGATTCATCTTCATTCACTATCACTTCGGCATTGACCAATTTTTTTGTGGTTCCCGTGTTGAGCTGGGTAAACCACTGCACCGTCAACCCGGCTTGTTTGGCCTGGACGTCTGAAACAACAGCGCGGTCATTTCCCCACGCCTCGACACCCGAAAATCCAGTGATGAATGCCCAACAAGTCAAGCCGGCAACGAGCGGCAGCTTCATCCACGGACGACCCGAGACACGACAAAGTGCATTTGTAATTGCGGTTGGTCTACTCAATCGCATCGATGAATTCTCCAAATAAATATCTGATGGAGCCAGCTCTAAATGGGATGGCTCTCAACTCTTGTTCTCGAACAGGGATTCGTGTTGTCTTCAATCAGCCCGCATCGACTCGAAACTCTTAATGGTGGTAATGTTTTGTCAGGACTTAAGAGTTTACCGTTGGAGCTTAGGCTATCGCCCCCCGGTGCAGCCGTAGGATTGGCCACCAAATTCTTACGGGAAACACCACCCTTCAATTCAATCTTAAATTTGACAATCCGCTAGGCTCGCCGACCGAGGCTCAGAATCTGAACCGCAACAGAATCCAAATATACGCTTTAGCGTTAGCCAGAGTGTACGCAGTCGTGCGACTACCGGCGGACGGTTAAACGAGGAAAAAA
>JBGSIY010000565.1:0-2541 GCA_041742275.1 Pirellulaceae bacterium
CGTGAACCAAAATTTTGGAAATGGTCGGTTGATCGTAAATTGGGAGGTGAACGCGAATAAATGCTGGACTGGGATTGGCGTTACGGGCGATTTGGCCGTTTGAATGCGGAATTTTGCAGAATTGGGACAGGCAGAATCGATTAAATTCGTTCCTTTTGTCCCTCTCAACGTCAAATAACTCTTTTTTCGCACAATTTTCCGCAAAAAAGTGAAACTCTTGGGGCAGCTGCGGGTAGTCAGGCATTGAATTGAAACGTTCGTTTAATAAACTTAAGTATGCGGATGTTTTTGTTTGATTTTGCGACCGGATGGCAGATTGGTGCCAGACGGTCGGGGACGAGGATCAACAAGTCCCCCAGCAAGACGGCCCCTCGGTGGTGCTTTTGTCCCGCAGAAGTGCTCTGCCGATAAACGAAACAAAAATCCGCAGCTTATCCAATATTGTCATCGGGAATGTATTGTCATCGGGAATGAAGCCCGGAACATCATTTTGCAGGTGAGACCAGGGATGAAAGCCAAAGATTCGTGAGCGGGGCGGAGCCGACTTTTTGCTTGTTTTAAAAAGAGACTCGAATTGCCCGCGAATTTCGGTTCTTGTTTTGATATGGACGAAGATGGTTGCTGCCGCTTTTGACCGAAATGGGGAGTGGGTTCGTAATTTAATGTAGCGTACATCATTTCGAGTTGACGTTCTCGAGTGGCGGCAAGTCGCGTTATGATAGGCGTGTGAAGATAAACCGAGCCTAAAGGGTAACTGAACCATGAATGAAGAAAGCACAAAAAGCAAAATACTGCAGACGGCTGGACCGATATTTGCGCGAATGGGATTTCAAGGAGCGACAATTCGGGATATTTCGGATGCCGCGGATGTAAATTTAGCCAGCATTAATTATTATTTTGGCGACAAGCAAAAGCTGTACATCGAAGTCATAAAAATGGCTAGGGAAAATCAGAGCGGGCAACTTTCGTTTGGCCCGTTGCGTCCCGACATTCCGCCTGAAATTTTATTGGAAAAATTCGTCAATGTCCTGTTAAAAAAATTGGGAATTGGCGTCGAGCCGGATTGGCAGATGCAATTATTGTTGACCGAGTTTTTGTCACCCGGTGAAGCCTGTAAAGAAATCGTGGAAGAGTACTTTCGGCCGTATTTTGGAATGTTGTTGTCCATCATCGATCGGCTGACCGGTAGTTCCATGCCCGATCATATGCGAATTCAGGCTGGTTTTAGTTTGATAGGTCAATGCTTACATTACCGAGTCGCCGGGCCAATCACTTCCATGTTTGTGGACCAAGCGAAATGGGATGAGCATTTCGACACGGAGACTTTGGCTCATCATATTGCCACCTTCACGCTGGGAGGTGTCCGAGCGTTGATTGAAGGTTGGAAAGCGGAACAAGCCAGTCGATAAATTATTCTATTGGTGGGAATCGAATTAAAATTCGACTGAAAAAGAAATTGCGTGAGTCGTTTCTGTCAAATCGTGGGTAAGAACCGTGTACTATTGTCGGTTCGTTTTTTTACGTTTTTATATTTTTGAGAATTTCTGCAAGGCCTCTATGGATAAGTCTGTCAACCGAAAAACTTCAAGTAGAGCCGTAAGAGAAATTGTAAAAACAACCGTGTCGATTTTGGTGATCGCCGCCGCCGTTGGTTTTGCAGGCTATATGGCTTCCATTCGCAAGCCGCCGGCAAATAAGCCCAGCAGTATGCTAATTCCAACCGTCGAGGTGGCCAATGCGACCCCGTATCGGGGTGCCCTGGATCTGATGGTTTCCGGTTCGGTTGTGCCGTATCGCGAAATTGTTATCGCCGCAGAAGTCGGTGGCATGATCACCCAAAAATCCGAGCAATGTGAAGCCGGTCGCTATGTGACTGCCGGAACTCTATTGTTGGAGATTGACCCAGCGACTTACAAAATCGAAGTACAAACGTTGGAAGCGGAAGTTGCGCAATCGAGGCACATGATTGTAGAGACTGAAAATGAGATTAAGGGTCTTGTGCGTCAAGTCGAGATCGCCACTCGAGAATTCCAATTATTAAAGGAAGAATTCGAGCGAAATTCTCGGCTAAAAAATGTGGTTTCAAACACCGAACTTGACCAGTCGCAACGCAATTTGTTGAACGTTGAATCGCAACTAGCCAACTTGGAGAATAACTACGGAACGGCAATCGCAAGAAAAAGTCGAATGGAATCAGCTCTCGCTCTTGCTGAAAGCAAATTGGAGCGAGCGAACTTAAATCTTCAACGCACTTCGATTGTAGCCCCTTCCGATGGCGTGGTTGTGATCGCCTCCGTAGAAAAAGGTGAAGTCGTATCGGCGGGGACCCAACTGTTGATTTTTGAAGACACGAAGCATGCGGAAATCGTTTGTAATTTGACTAAAACGGACTTTGATTGGATCAAGGCGAATTCGCTGAAACAAACAACGGGGCAATCTTCACAGGAGGCCCAAGTCCAGTCAGCATACCAACTTCCGCAAGCGAAAGTCTCGGTTTTTGATCTGCGTGAACCCGATGTTGTTTGGGAGGGCGTTTTAGAG
>JBGSIY010000566.1:0-5673 GCA_041742275.1 Pirellulaceae bacterium
ACTGATGGTGGCTCCCGATGCGGCCTGCCGCAACTTAATTCGATTGACCGCGGAAGACCGCCAAGGCACTTATGGGTTTTATGAAGCAGTTGATTACACCCCCTCACGGTTGCCGCCTGGCGTTACCAGCGTCACAGTGAAACAATACATGGCACATCATGCGGGTATGAGTTTACTATCGCTGGCCTATGTATTGCTCGATCGCCCGATGCAGCGTCGCTTTGCTGCTGATCCCATGTTGAGAGCTGCCGAACTCCTTCTCCAAGAACGCGTGCCGAAGTTGAAGGTTCCCATTTATCCACACGCAACGGAAACCGGAGTTACGGTCAGCAAGTCCGCCGAGGAAGCGGGAACGCTGCGGGTATTTACGAATCCCCATCGGTCCGTTCCCGAGGTGCATTTGTTATCCAATGGACAATATCATGTTTCGGTCACCAGTGCTGGCGGGGGATACAGTCGCTGGCGGAATTTAGCCGTCTCACGATGGCGAGAAGATACGACTCGCGACTGCTGGGGTAGTTTTTGTTACGTCCGCGACGTCGAAAGCGGGAAAGTTTGGTCCAATACGTTGCATCCGACCGGCAAACTCTCCAAGTTCTATGAGGCTATTTTCACTCTTTCCCGCGCGGAGTTTCGTCGGCGAGATGATCAGATCGAAACGTATACGCAGATAAGTGTGTCGGCCGAAGACGACCTGGAACTTCGGCGGATCTCACTGGCCAATCTTTCGGATCGTCCGCGGACGATTGAAATCACGAGTTACAGCGAAGTCGTGATGGCCCCACAGTCTCAGGACGAATCACACCCCGCGTTTAGCAACCTGTTCGTACAAACTGAAATCGTGCCATCGCGCCGCGCGATTTTTTGTTCACGTCGACCCCGATCTGCTGAGGAACATCCTCCCTGGCTGTTTCATATGATGACCACTTTTGGAAATCGCGTTTCAGAACCCTCTTATGAAACCGACCGTATGAAGTTCATTGGACGCGGAAAGAGTTTACGCGAGCCTCAGGTATTTGATAAACAGGATCTTTCCAATAGCGAAGGCTCAACTCTCGATCCGATTGTTAGCATTCGGCAAGTAATCTTGCTCCAACCTCATGAAACGGTCTTCGTCGACATTTTTACCGGTGTCGCCGAAACGCGTGAGGCGTTGAGCGAAATGGCAGAAAAATACAGTGATCCGAATTTAGCCAATCGTGTTTTTGAATTGGCTTGGTCTCGTGGGCCGATCCTCTTGCAACAATTGAATGCGTCCGAGGCCGACGCGCAGTCTTATGGACGATTGGCGGGCTCGGTCATTTATGCTTCGGATTTACGGAGAGCGAAAACAAGTGTCTTGATTCGTAACCGACGTGGACAATCCGGATTGTGGGGATATGGTATCTCGGGTGATTTGCCAATTGTTTTGGTCCGAATTCGGGATCAGCAGCAAGGCGAACTTGTTCGCCACGCGATTCAGGCTCATGCCTATTGGCGGATGAAAGGCTTGATTGTCGATCTGGTCATTTGGAACGAAGACGATTCCATTTATCGCCAGTCATTGCATGACGTGATTATGGAGATCGTTTCGGCCAGTCCCGAAGCGGCATTGCTGGATCGCCCTGGTGGGATCTTTGTCCGCCGAGGTGAACAAATGTCGGAGGAAGACCGAGCGCTTTTGCAAACGGTTGCCCGAGTGGTTTTGCTGGATTCAGCGGGTACCTTCCTGGAACAAGTCGATCGCCGATCCCGAGCCGAAGTATCCGTTCCTCTTCTGCGACCCTCAAAACGTCTGGCTGAGTCGGTCGAAACCGCGAAATTACCAGACCGCGATTTGGCATATTTCAATGGTATAGGTGGCTTTAGTCACGATGGACGTGAGTACGTAATCGTGCTTTCGGCAGAAACTGCCACGCCCGCTCCGTGGGTGAATGTGATCGCCAATTCCCAAATTGGAACCGTGATTTCCGAGAGCGGAAGTGCCTATACTTGGGTTGATAATAGCCATGAATATCGGCTGACTCCATGGATGAATGATCCGGTTTCGGATGCTTGTGGCGAAGCGATTTATATACGTGATGAAGAAACGGGGCGGTATTGGTCGTTGTCACCATTACCAACCCGTGGGGCGAACCCGTATGTTGCTCGGCATGGTTTTGGATACAGTATTTTTGAGTATACCGAAGACGGTCTTACCACTGAGTTGTGCGTTTATGTCGACGTCCATGCGGCTGTAAAATTCGCTCGAATTCGTATCATAAACCAATCCGATCGTCCCCGCCAACTTTCCCTTACCAGTTATTGGGAGTGGGTCCTCGGTGAAACCCGTGGTAAAAATTTGCTGCATATTGTCACTGAAGTCGACTCTGCAACCGGAGCGATTTTTGCAAGCAATCCGTATAGTCCCGAGTTCAACGAAAAAGTCGCCTTCGTTGATTGCAGTGAAAATGTTCGATCGTTTACGGGAGATCGCACCGAGTTTTTGGGTCGCAACGGCACTTATGCTCATCCCGTGGCGATGCGACGCACAAGGCTCTCGAATCGAACGGGTGCAGGTTTAGATCCATGTGCCGCAATCCAAACTCCGTTTACATTGGAAGTGAACCAAGAAAAAGTTATTGTCTTCACTATCGGATCTGGCAACGGTGTCCACGAGGCTCGGGACCTTGTGCAACGCTCGCGTGGTTTTGGAAATGCCCAGAGAGCACTCGAGGGCGTATGGCATTACTGGAGTCAGACCCTGGGAGCCGTGCATGTAGAAACACCCGATCTCGCTCTAAATTTCCTGGCCAATGGTTGGTTAATTTATCAGACATTGTCCTGTCGAATGTGGGCAAGAACGGGATTTTATCAATCGGGTGGCGCGTTTGGGTTTCGCGATCAATTGCAGGATGCGATGGCACTGATCCATGCCGAACCAGCGTTGCTACGTCAGCACTTGGTGCTCGCTTCTTCACGCCAGTTTCGCGAGGGAGATGTGCAGCATTGGTGGCATCCACCGGCGGGGCGCGGTGTGCGTACTCATTTTTCTGATGACTTTCTGTGGTTACCTGTTGCCATTTGTCGTTATGTAAAAATGACAGGTGACACCGGGGTGCTGGATGAGCAAGTGCCTTTTTTGAGTTCTAGATTGCTGCGACCGGATGAAGAGGCGAATTACGATTTGCCCAACATTTCCGAAGACGTGGCGTCGATCTATGAGCATGCGGTGCGCGCGATTGACAATGCACTTCATTTCGGTGTGCATGGGTTGCCTCTCATGGGTTGCGGGGACTGGAACGATGGCATGAATTTGGTCGGACAAGAGGGGCGTGGCGAAAGTGTATGGTTGGCCTTTTTCCTGTACGATTTATTGCAGCAATTTTCCACCCTGGCACGCGCCCGCGGTGACGGCACAACGGCAGACCGCTATCAGGTTGAGGCGGGCCGATTGCGGGGCAATATTGAGTTGCATGGATGGGATGGGCAGTGGTATCGACGGGCGTATTTTGACGATGGCACACCTCTCGGTTCCTCCCAGAATTCCGAATGCCAAATCGATGCGATTGCCCAAAGTTGGTCGATCCTCTCCAGGGCAGGCACTACCGAGCGGTCCGCTAAAGCGATGGAGAGTGTGAATCATCGATTGGTACGTCGTGATTCCAAATTAATTCAACTGCTCGATCCGCCATTCGACAACTCGTCACTTAACCCGGGTTACATCAAAGGCTACGTGCCGGGTGTGAGGGAGAACGGTGGTCAATACACACATGCTGCGATTTGGACAGTAATGGCCTTCGCGGAAATGGGCGACACGGAGCGAGCCTGGGAACTCTTTAATTTGATCAACCCCGTGGGGCATGGGGCGACGGCCGATGAAATCGCTACCTATCGCGTGGAACCCTACGTCGTTGCAGCCGATGTTTACGCCGTCGAACCGCACGTCGGTCGGGGCGGGTGGACCTGGTACACGGGTTCGGCGGGTTGGATGTATCGACTTATTACCGAATCCTTACTCGGATTGCATTTGGACGTTGATAAACTCTACGTCTCACCCCGGATGCCGCCGGATTGGTCGGCATTCAAAATTCACTACCGACATCACAACACGTTTTATCACATTACGATTCAAAAGCAGGGGAAGGGTGCAGATATCCAACGTTTTGCAATCGATGGACATGATCAGGCCGAGCACTTTATACGGTTGGTCGATGATCACCAGCACCACGAAGTGACGATTGTCTACAAATAGAAAAAAGTGTCGACGCGACGAAGTTTCTTGCTGGCCATTTTAACAGGTCGGATAAGGTGACAGCCTGTAAAAATCCGTTCCTGTGACAGGGAGTGTATTTTTTGGCCGTATGCAGCAACTTTTGCAAGGGGAGAGTTCGTTGGTTTAAAATGCATTAACGGTAAGAAGATTGGGTCGTCATCGGCTATTTTATAAGCCAGCGTTTGCCAAATCGCCACCAACCAAGGCCGATTGCAATGAGCAGCAAACCAAAAAGCCAAATCGTGCGGTCCACCCAGAAGGCCAAAAACAGACAGGAAAGCAACCCGAGCCAAGCCAGTGCTCGGGGGTAACGTCTTTCTGCATCCGACATTCTGATCGCCGCTAGATTTGTAATGGCATAATAAATCAGAACCGAAAACGCACTAAACGACCATGTTGTTTTAATGTTGCCAATCAACACTAGCGTGGCAATCAAAAGGCCGACGGCGATCACGGCTGAAATGGGGGCGTTGCCTCTGCTGTCGATTTTGGACAAAAATCGAGGCAGATCTCCCCTGCGTCCCATGGCCAATACAACTCGAGAGAGACCCAGGATCAAATTGATCAAGACGCCGAGCATTGCTGTGATTGCTCCGATGGCAACCACATAACTGGTTTCTGGGATAGAGAAATGACGAGCCACCCGTTCCAACGGTGCGGCTTGTGCCTGGGCTGAATTACTCAGCAATTCGGAACCCACCGCAGCGATCGCCACCCCGGCGACTGAGAGATAAAGCACCATGGATAACAGAAGAGTTGTAATAATGGCTCTAGGGATGTTCTTTTCTGGATCACGAACTTCCTCACCTAACGTTGCGATCCGACCATACCCCGTATAGGCAACAAACATCAAAGCACACGCCTCAAGGAATCCACGCAACGGCACTGCCGCAGGGGATGGAATCGACGAAAGCTGGCTGCTTTCCATCGCGGACATTTGCCACCATGTCAGGAGTCCCGAGGCCACAAACACCATCAAGGTGACTAAGGTGACGGTTACCACCATCGAGTTGACTAGGCTGCTCCAGCGCATGCCGCTCAGGAGAAGAACGGTTAGGATCACTACGATTGCCAGAGCCATGGGTACCTGAATATGAGGGTCACCATATTCAAAAAATCGCAGACCGTACGCAGCAAATCCCAGTGCCGCAGTTGCTGCCGAAGCGCTCTTGGCACATAGAAACATCCATCCAGCTGTAAATCCTAACGCGGGATGCAGCCAGCGATAACCGTATTCGTACGTTCCGCCACTGACAGGATGCGCTGCCGCAAGCTGAGCGCTGCTGAGCCCATTGAGACAGGCAACCACGGCGGCAATCGCAATCGCCAACACCAATCCTGGACCGGCAACACTGGCTGCACTGCCGATGCTAACAAAAATACCTGTGCCAACGATCGCGCCCAGGCCCATCATGGTCGCGCCGAAAACGCCGACCTCC
>JBGSIY010000567.1:0-5216 GCA_041742275.1 Pirellulaceae bacterium
TCGCGATCGGCAACCTTTAGGCGCTGAAAAAGCGGCAGACATTTTGGATTTCTTGGCCGATTCACATCAGCGGTTGTGTGAAGGGCAGGGTGCGGAGTTGATCTGGCGAGACAAGGCCGACAAGCGAATTAAGCCGATTGATGCATTAAAGATTTACGCATTGAAAACGTCGCCGGCGTTCGAAGCCGCCTTGTATTGCGGTGCAAGACTCGCGGATGTGGGAGAAGTATATGCGGTCGCCTTCCGATCATTTGCGCGAAACCTGGGTGTCGCGTTTCAGATTTTGAATGATCTAAAAGATTGGGAAGGGGACGACCACAACAAGAAAAAAGTAGGTGCCGATCTTTTGAATGGACGTCCAACCGTTCTTTGGGCATTGGCACTGGAGGGGCTCTCTGCGGCAGGCCAAGCGGAGTTGATTTCGTTGGTGGAACACGCCGACCAGGGGTCTGATTTGGAACGAATCAAGAGGGCACGCGAGCTGTTTTGCGAAGCCGACGTGTTCAATTTGGCCCATCAATTGGTCGACAAGCATCAGAGTCGCGCGGAGGCAGTGGCTGATGAGATTCAGCCCGAAGAGTTGAGAAGGCTGCTATATTATATCGTTGACAATGTTCTGGATCGCAGCCAAGATGTGAAGCCGACGATCGACATTGTTTCGTTGTCGTATGCCGAAACGCTGCCTATCGTTTCGCGGTGATAATCGGCAACGATTGTCTATGGCTATTTCAAACTGTTTTATCGCGGAGTGATTTTTTGAGTGCTCCCTATCCCTCTTTGGTCAATTTAGATTCGCTGACAGAATTGTTCTTTGCGAACCAAAGCGATTTGGGTTTATTTCAGGTGGTCAAGGCGGCCGATTTGCCGGAAATCCCTCGATCCTTGTTGGCTCACGAATCCCATATGACGGAGACCGTAGAACAGTTTCATCGTTCACTGGTCGATGTTGCCGTTCTGCGTTCGCGAAAGGAAGGGGCCCACTACAGCCGTGAAATTTTATTGACGACCGTGGATAGTGGGTTCGTTGTGCAGTATGGAATCGTTCGGCTTAATCTTGCCATGTTAGAGGATGCGGTTGTAGCTGAAATCGAGTCTGAGAATAAACCTCTTGGTCGAATTTTAAAAGAGCACGATGTACTGCGAACAGTGAGGTTGGAAAATCTGTTTTCAATCCAACCGGGAAAGCACTTGAGTGACCTTTTGCAGATTGAAGAGGGACAGAATTGCTATGGTCGAACGGCGATGATTTTTTGCGATTCGGTGCCAACCATTGAGTTGCTGGAAATTGTTCCAGGAGTTCAAGACTGACCAGGGGCTGGGCAGGCAGAATGGAGTGCGGCGTTAGCATGAAAGTTGCGGAATGAATAAGCTCATATGGATTTTAATTCTATTGTTGGTCGTTGCCCACCAAGATGTTTGGAATTGGAATAATCCAACATTGGTGTTAGGCTTTTTCCCGCTGGGTTTGCTTTATCACGTAGGAATCTCGCTGGTGGCAACCGTTCTCTGGTACCTAGCGACCGTATTTTGTTGGCCAACGGAATGGATAAAGTCGATTGAGGCCCAACAACCGACTGTTGAGCCATCTGGGGGACAGCACCGTGATTGATTTAACGAACCCCTCGCAAATTCGATTAATCATTATCATCGGATATTTATTGCTATTGGTCGGGCTGGGTTTTACCGCCAGTTTCCTGTCGCGTGGTACCAAACGAGATTATCTGTTGGCCAGCAATTCGATTGGGCCATTTTTGTTGTTGATGAGCCTGTTTGGAACAACGATGACCGCGTTTGCCATGATCGGTTCCAGTGGCGAGGCGTTCAAATCGGGGGTGGGCGTTTATGGGATGCTGGCCTCCTCTAGTGGAATTGTGCATTCATTGTGTTTCTTCCTGGTGGGAATTCGCTTGTGGGCGTTGGGGAAGCAGTATGGCTACTCGACACAAATTCAGTTTTTTCGTGATCGTTTGGAAAGTGAACTCATCGGGTATGTGCTGTTCCCGATTTTGATTGTGCTGCTCATTCCGTATTTGTTGTTGGGTGTCTATTCTTCCGGAATGGCGATTCAAGCGATGACGGCGGGGGCATTTCCGGACGTGAGTTGGTTTGCCGATCCTGATCCACTGTTGAATGGGCGAGTGCCGCGGTGGTTGGGCTCGTTGGTTGTTTGTATGGTCGTGTTGTTTTACGTATTTTTTGGAGGAATGCGCGGGACGGCTTGGGCCAACGCATTTCAGACAATTGTTTTTATGGTGTTGGGTGGGGCAGCATTTTATTTGTTAGCCATGAAACTGGGCGGACAAGCGAGTTTGTCGGAAAACCTTCAGGTGTTGTCCTCACGCGTGGATGAAAGTTTATTGACGCGTCAAAATATGTCATCGTCGGAGTTTTTGAGTTACATGCTCATTCCTTTTTCCGTCGGTATGTTTCCGCACATTTTCCAGCACTGGTTAACGGCAAAAAGTGCCAATAGCTTTAAGTTGCCGATCGTTTGTCATCCGTTTTTTATCATGTTGTTGTGGACCCCGTGTGTCTTCATCGGGATCTGGGCCTCAACTCTCGATCTTCCCTCTGCGGTTCAAAATGATCCGAATACCGTTCTACCGTTTTTGATTAAAACGCAAATGACTCCGATCATGGCGGGTATGTTAGCGGCCGGGATATTGGCAGCGATCATGTCGTCCCTGGATAGTCAATTCTTGTGCGTCGGTACCATTTTCACCAACGATATTGTCGAACGAATGATATCAACCGAATTATCCGAAGCGAAAAAAATCTGGATAGCCAGAACATTCATTATCTTGATTGTGGCGGTTACCTATTTTGTGAGTCTTCTGAGGATCGAAAGTATCTTTAAGATGGGTGTGTGGAGTTTTGCTGGGTTTGCAGCGTTGTTTCCCTTGGTGTTTGCGGCTTTGTATTGGCGAGGGCTAACAGCGGCTGGGGCATTGGCGGGCATCTTGACATCGATGAGCAGTTGGTTGTACTTGTTTTACGATTCGGGATGGGCTTCCAATGTCGATTACGCGTTGGAATTGCCAGTGATGGGGCAAGTTTACGCTCTAAACCCCGTAGTCGTTCCTTTTTTCGGCGGGATTGTGGCTATGGTACTCACGTCACTGGTAACCCGACCGCCGAGTCAAACGACGTTGCGGAAATTTTTCAACAACCAACGAGTGAGCTGAAAAATGTGTTCACGCCTTCCTCGGCTGTAAGCCCATGCGTGTCGCCACCTTTTTTTGAATCAGGGTTTTGGGCTCTACTCTCTAAACGTCACCTGGTTCCCCTATGGAGAATCTGGTTTGAAGCGTTTTTTTGCCAAACGATTCGCCAGTGATCGGCGCGAAATCCTCAGAATTTAGCCGCTGTTTCTGCGATTCGTGGAATTTGTTTGTAGAGCAATTGTTTTCAACAGTTTTGTAAGTGGATGAATGACCTCGGGGGATAATTATCTGAGGACAAAAATTCTATGGACTTACGCAGGGCAGTTTTCATTCTGTTGTCATAAAGCGAGAGACGATACCATCTCACGGAGAGGCCGTGTTCTAAACCTTTCGAAGATGCACGTCGCAGCAGGAGTATGTGAGACGAACCGGCGGCTAGCGCCTTGCCGCTCAGGTTGGTGGAGGGGATTGTTGGTGGGAATGTGTTTTTTGGTGATTGAGGACGAAGGCGACGGAGAGCACGAGCACGAGGAGTAAATGCTTGTTTCTACGTCGATATTGGTATTACGTTTTGATATCAAGCTGCAATGCGATTGCATCCGGTTCTACTTGCAGAAACCGGATGCACACGCGTTACGGAGGCTTCACCGCGACTGAACTTTTACGGTGTCGTAAGATGCACTATTGCGCGTCTTCGATACAATATAAATGTTTAGCACCTCGCAAGAAAATTTGTTTACCCAGCAGAACGGGGGAGGCGTCAATTCCTTCGTCCAATTGGTTTGTGGCGGCCACTTTCAATTCCGGCCCGTGTTCGAGAACCAAAGTTGTCCCGTTGCGACCGACGGCAAAGATATGGCCGGCAGCGGCTGAAAGCGACGCATAGAGGCCATCGAGTTGCGGCAAACGTTCTTGGTCGATGATCACTTCGCCGGTGGTTGTGTTAACCGCCGATATAATAGCGTCGCGCGATTTTGTAAAATAAAGTTGGTCTTGGTACAGGACCCCGGTGGCGATGTAGGGGGCGGAATCCGTGCGGGACCAGCGAATTTTATCCGTTCCCGTCACGTCACCTTGGGAATCCAGAGCAATCGATTGAATTGCAAAACCTTGGTAGCCTGACATAACGATAACATAATCGCCATCGCGGATGGGAGTGGGAATGGGATTGGAAACTTGGCCTTGGCATTCCCAGATCACGTCGCCATTTTCAATATCGTAGCTGCGGACACGGCGTGTTCCATTGGTAATGACTTGGGTTTTGCCGTTGAATTCGGTAATGAGGGGAGTGGCCCAAGTGGTGGGTTCATCGCGATCGACTTTCCATTGTTCGTTGCCCGTTGCCGGGTCAAGAGAGACGATGAACGACTGCTCTTCGTGGTCCCAGGGCACGATCAGATGTTCGCCGTGCAGGGCTGGCGAAGCGCCTTCGCCAAAAGAATTTCGAGTCCGCATTTGTCCGAGCATTTTGGACCAGACGACTTTGCCGTACATATCGAGACAATAGATTCCGTTGGAGCCGAACGAGGCAAAAATATGTTTGCCGTCGGTGATGGGGGAAGCCGAAGCAAATGTATTGGTGTTATGAGTGCCTTCGTGGGGAACGGCCGAGTTGACCACAGTGAGCCACTTTTGTTTCCCCGTTTCGCGATCGAGGCAAACGACAGCAAAATCGTGTTTAACCGTCGGTGCAGCACCCCTTCCGCCACCGCGTCCGCCCCGTCCACCGCGCCCGCCGCCTTGCTCACGTTCTCGTCCTTGATTGGCTGCTTCTGCAGGCGGGGTTGCCTCGCCGCCAGCCATGGGAATCGCGGTGCAGATGAAAATATCATTGCCCCAAATAATAGGTGTCGCGCTCCCTTTGCCGGGGACTTCTACTTTCCATTTCACGTTTTCTGACTCGCTCCAGGTCAGTGGAGGCTGAGCCTGATTGGCGACTCCATTAAAGTCCGGGCCACGCCAGTTCGCCCAATTGTTAGCGTCGTCTTGGGCAGAAGCATTAGAGGCCAAAAAAAGAGCGCCGCAGGCGACCAAGCCAAGTAAAAATTTGTT